>CALKVR010001380.1 GCA_938004815.1 uncultured Polyangiaceae bacterium
TCGCCGGCGAGGAGTACGGCACCGGCAGCTCGCGCGACTGGGCGGCCAAGGGCACCTTCCTCCTCGGCGTGCGGGCGGTCATCGCCAAGAGCTTCGAGCGCATCCACCGCTCGAACCTGGTCGGCATGGGCGTGCTGCCGCTCGAGCTCGACGCCGGCGTCGACGCCGCGAGCCTCGGTCTCACCGGCGACGAGACGTTCTCGATCTCCGGCATCGCGGCTGGTCTGGCGCCGAAGAAGCGGCTGAAGGTCACGGCGACGTCGCAAGACGGCCAGAAGCGCGAGTTCGAGGTGACGTGCCGCATCGATACCCCGAACGAGGTCGACTACTACGTCCACGGCGGAATCCTGGTCTACATGCTGCGCCAGCTCGCCCAGGGCTGAACGCCCGCGACGCTTAAGCCCTCCTGTCGCCGATCCGTACGAGTGGTCGGCGTATGGTAGACGCGCTCGACGAGGTCGAGACCATCCTCGACAACGCATTCTTCCTGCTCGCGGCCTCGAGCCGCGCGCAGGTCGTCTGCCTGCACCGGACCGAGGAGCCATTCACGTCTCAGGGCGAATGGGAGGGCGAGATGGGGCGCGTCATCCGCTCGCTCACCCACCTCGCGCGACCCGGCATGCGCTTCGTCTACGACATGCGCGCGGTGCGAGGTCGAAACGACAAGGCCTTCGAGGCGACTACGGTCGACTTCCGGCATCGCGTGCTCACCCTCTTCACGCCCACCGCCGTCGTCATCCGCACCGCGGCGGGTCACATGCAGCTCGCGCGGTACATTCGCGAGGCTCGCAGCTCGGCGCGCATCTTCTACGATTTTCGCGTGGCGGCCGTGAAGCTGGGCGTCCCGCTCGCGTTCGTCTCCGCGATCGAGGTAGCGATGCGGGTCGAGCCGTACCTGGTTCAGGCCCCGGCGCGCTGAGCTGACGAACGCCGCGAAGCGAATCTCTATTGCGGGACGGTGACCGTCTCGCAGCCAAACTCGACGTCGACCTTGCCCATCGGGTCGTTCTGCAATGCGTCGCAGCTCGCGGGGCAGATCATGATCATGGTCGGATTGACGGGGTCGTCGTAGTACCAGCCGCCCTGCGGGCCGCAGTCCTGGGCGCCGCCGGGTACGTTGTAGATCGGCTGCGGCATCATCTGCCCGCCGGGTGTGTAGAGCACGTTGACCTGCGCCGGGTCGAAGGTCTCGCCCATCGGCGGCTCGGGGATCGCGTACTCGCAGGCGAGCTGGCTGGCGGAGATGACGCCCTCGGCGAGGTCTTGAAAGATGGGGTCGAACTCTTGCGAGCAGAGGTCGCCCGAGATGCCCATCGTCTGCATCGCGAGCTCCTTGTAGACGGTGCCCTCGGCGGCGCCATACGACGAGCAGCCGAAGGGGCCGGGCGCATAGCAGCACGGGTTGTTCATCGGGCAGGTGAAGCCGAAGCAGTCGAGGACATCGGAGTTCGCGACGATCCCGTGGAACAGGAAGCCCTGGAACGTGGGCGGATCGAGGGCGAGGAGCTGCGAGGTGAACGCGCTAGCGCTCATGTCCGAGTCGTCGTCCGACACCACCAGGAACGTCTTGGTGGCGTTGGGGCGGAGCGACGGCTGCCACTGCGGGTACGTGGTCAGGATCACCTGGAGCGCGTCGTTGCTGTTCACCGTCTGCACGACGTGGCGATAGGCCGGGAGTGACTCGTCGGCGCCGCCGCATGCTCCCGAGCCGAGCGGGCCCGGGATGCAGACCGATGCGTCGGCGATGAGCACGACGTGGACGTCGATGCCGCTGTTCGTGATGATGGTGGCGAAGTTGTTGAGGTTCTGTTGAACCTCGGCGCTCTCTTCGCTCATGCTCCCCGACGTGTCGACGGCGAGGATGATATCGGCAGGCTGCTTCTCGGCGGTGGCCGTGCTCGACACACCGAAGCACTCGTCGAAGCCGCCGCTGCCCGTGCCGCCGCCCGCGGCGAAGCCGCTCGACGACGAGCCGGAATCCCCGCCGCTGCCGGTCGCCGACGCGTTGCTGCTCCCGTTCGACTTCGTTCCGCTGCTCGTCGTGTCATCGGGCTCGACCGAGTTGCCGGGCGAGCAAGCGAGCACCACGACCAAGGGAGACGCGCAAACCAGCGCGAACGCGATGAAGGGCTTCGTCGACATCAGGCCACCTCCTGAAGCAAGAGCGACCTAGTATGTTGGGCTTGGGCGCGCGAAAAGCCAGAAAACGCCCCGAATCGCGCGTTCTTCGTTGGGCGCAAAAGTGTGTGCGCGTGTGGTTGGCGGGCGCGGTCGTCTTGCACTTCGCGTGCAACGAAGACGCAACCCATCGAGCTCAGAGCTCGGAGGCCACCGCTCCACGGGCCAGCGCCGCCGCCTCGGCGCCTGCGTCGGCGTCGGCGACGGGGCGCAACGACGCCTCCGCGCCGCCCGCGCCCGGTTCGGCCGCGGGGTCGGCGTCTCTGGTGGGGCCCAGGCTCGGCAAGAACGGGCGTCCAGAGACGTCGGCGGTGGCCGTCAACAATGACGTACCAGTCATTGATGGATCCCCCGACGACCCGCTCTGGGGGCGCGCCCCGATGACATCCTTCGAGACCGACTTTTCGGGGACGCGGGTCGGCGTCGCGACTCGGGTTCGCTTCGGTTGGGCGGCGACCGCGCTCTATGTCCTCTTCGAGGCGTCGGGGGCGGGGCTCCACGTCGACACCGCTCGGCCCACCGATATCGAGCGCGACAAGCTCTACGAGGAGGATTGCGTCGAGCTCTTCATCGCGCCCGACGCCGCCTCGCCGGACCGCTACTTCGAGATCGAGCTCGGCCCGTTCGGGCACTTCTTCGATCTGGCCGTGCACAAAGGAGAGAAGGGGGACACGGGCTGGCCCGCGCAGATGCAGGTGGGCTCGACCCGTGATCGGGCCGCGGGCGTCTACACGGTCGAGGTCGCGATCGAGTCGCCCGACGTGACACGCGTGCTCACCGCCGGCGCGCGTCTCCCTCTGGGCATCTACCGGATGGAGGGCCGCCCGCCGCGCCGCTATCTCGCCTGGAGCCCGCCGCGGACCCCGAAGCCGAGCTTTCACGAGCCTCAGGCGTTCGGGGTGCTCGTGCTCGAGCCCTGATCCGTGTGGTAAAGCCCAGGCAAGCGCTCGGCGCGAGCATGGACCTCAACCTTCCGCTCCTCCTCCTCGCCGGCGCGTCGGCCGCAATCCTCGCGGCGCGGTCGCTGCTCGCCCGCCCGCGCGCCTTCGATTGGCTGGGCGTCGCGCTCGCGATCCTCGGCGCGGCGGGTCTCGTCTCGCTCTTCGCGTTCGAGCTCGCGGGGCTGGTGGGGGCCGGCGTTTGGGCGGTCCTGGTGCTGGGGCCGCTGCTCGTCTCGCGCGCGCAGGCCCGCGCGGTGCTGGCCCAACGCTACGATTTCGCTCTCTTCTGCGCGCGGCTCCTCGTCGTGTTGCACCCCACGCGCGCCTATCGGTCCGCGGTGCCGAGGATGGAAGCGCTGGCGGCGGTCGCGAGGGGCGACCGCGCGAGCGCCGAGCGCGCCCTCGATCGCTACGCCTCGTTCGGCCCCGGGCACGCCGCGGAGGCGAGGCTCGAGCGCGTCCGCCTCGGCACCGATGCCGACGAGATCAGCACCGCCGTGCTCGCGCTCGAGGATGCGCGCGCCGTCGCGGGGCCTTCACTCGGGTTCGGCGTGATCCGCGCGCTGGCCGAGATCGGCGAGCGCGACGTCGCGCTCGCCCGCTATCGCAAGAACGCTGCGATCTTCGAGGGCGACGCGGTCGAGCCCCTCCGCACCGCCGCCGCGTTGGTGCTCTCTGCCGCGGCCGGCCGCGTGGGTGACGTCGACGCGATCTTGGCCGGTCGGCTCCGAGACGCGTCAGCCGAGCTCAAGTCTCTGTGGCGCGCCGCGGCGCGCCACGCCGCGGGCGATGTCGGAGGCACGGCCGAGCTCGAGCGCCTGGCCGGCTCGCGCGACGGTGTCGTACGGCGCGCAGCGCGGGTGCGACTGGGCGCGGCACCGGCTGATGACCATCGATCGCGCCGCTCACCGCCGGTCGGCGAGATCGATACGGCGCTCCTCGACGGCGTGGCCGCCCGCATCGCCGACGAGGATCGGTTCCGATTCGGCTCGGCCGCACCGCAGCGCCCGTGGGCGACCCACGTCATCGCGGCGGTGGTGGGGCTCGTCTTCGTGGCGAGCGAGGTCCTCTACGTGGTGGAGCGTGCCGCGCACGGCCGGTCCCGCCAAGAGGTGCTCTACGCGCTGGGCGCGCTGTGGACGCCGGCGGTCCTCGATGGCGGCGAGTGGTGGCGCGCGGTCGCGCCGCTCTTCCTCCACTACGGAGCCGCTCACGCGATCTTCAACGTCATGGGCCTCTACGTGCTCGGGCCGTTCGTCGAGCGGGCGCTTCGTTGGGAGCGCTACTTCGTCGTCTACTTCGTGTCTGGGCTCGTCGGGACGTTGCTCTTCATCGCTCGCGAGCATTTCGCCCCCGGCCCGTCGTCGATCCTGGTCGGCGCGTCCGGCTCGATCATGGGGCTCCTCGGAGCCTCGGTGGCCATCCTCGCGCGCGGCGCGTGGCGCGAGCGCATCCCAGCCGCCCGCCGGCGCCTCGCGCTCATCGGGGGCATCGTGGTGCTGCAGCTGGTCTTCGATCAGCTGATCGAGCAGATCAGCTCGTTCGTGCACACCGTCGGGGCGGTGACGGGGCTCTTGGTGGGCGCTCTGCTCACAGCCGGCCGGCGTCGCCGCGACGGTTGAAACGCATGGCGCGGGAATCTACATCGGCGCGGCCCCGCGGGGGCAGAGGGACCGCCCGACCATGAAGATCCTCCGAGACTGGCTCGCCAGGCCGTCGGTCCCCTGGGTCGCGGCGGCGCTTGGGCTCGTCCTCGGCCTGCCCACGCTGGCGATGGGCGTCATGCTCGACGACTTCGTCATGCGGTACGCGCTCGAAGGCGGCTCGTTCCCGGGGGGGGCCGCGCGGCGTCTGGGACCTCTATCGCTTCGCCGACGGGGGCGCGGGCACGCGCGCTGCCATCGACATGGGGCTCTATCCGTGGTGGGCGTCGCCGGATCTGAAGCTCGCATTCTTCCGACCGCTGGCGTCGCTCTGGATCGCGTTCGACCACCGCGTGCTCGGCGGCGAGCCGTGGGCGGCGCACCTCGGCAACGTCCTCGCTTACGCCGGGCTCGGCCTCGTGGTCGGCAAGCTCTATGGGCGACTCCTCGGCGGCGCCACCGCTGGGCTCGCGATGATCCTCTACGTGATCGACGACGCGCGGGCGCTGCCCATCCTCTGGGCGTCGAACCGCCACGCGATCGTCTCGGCGCTGTTCGGGTTCGCCGCCCTGTACGCGCACATCCGCGAGAGACGCGCGGCTGCCGTCATTCTGTTCGGCGCCGCGCTCGCCGCCGGCGAGTCGGCGTTCGGGGCGGCCGCGTACTTCGTCGCTTACGCCGCCTTCGCCGACCCGCGCGGGCGCGCGGCTGCCTTTCGCAGGCTCATTCCTTACACTTGCGTCATTGTCGTGTGGGCAGCCCTCTATGTCGCGCTCGAGTACGGCGTGCAGGGCAGCGCGGGCTACATCCACCCGAGCAAAGACCCGCTGCGCTTCGTGGTCGCGGTCTTCGAGCGCGCGCCTCAGATCGTGCTCGCGCAGCTCTTCGGGCCCCCGGCCGAGATGTGGGAGCTCTTGCCGCGCGATCAGCAGCGATACACGCCGCTGGTCGTCGTGCCGCTCTCGCTGGGCCTCTCGTGGCTGCTCTTTCGGGCGGCGCGTGGGCATCGGCTGCGGGCGTTCTTCACGGCGGGCGCGCTCCTCTCGATCCCGCCGTTCCCCGCCGATCGCATGCTCGTCTTTCCCGGCTTCGGGGCGTTCGGGCTCCTCGCGATCGCGATCGGCCGGGTGGGCCGCGCCAGGCTCGAGGGGAGGGGCCGGGCTCTCGCCACCGCCGTCGCAGGCTTCGCTCTCTTCGTCCACGGCGTGGTGGCTCCGGTCCTGCTCCCGCTGCGCGAGAAGCAGACCGACCAGATCTTCTCCGGCGCAGTCAGGCGCGGCGCCGCCTCCATCCCCACCGACCCGGCGCTCGGCGACCAGCGCCTCTTCGTCATCGTCGCCCCCGACCCTTTGATGACGTCGTACATGTTCCTCGACCGCCTCTACGCCGCCGGCGATCTGCCCTACGCGCGCGAGGGGCGGGTCCTCGGCGTCCTGCAAAAGGGCGTGGCGATCATCGAGCGCGACGGGCCGCGGTCGTTCGTCCTGCGCGCGAGCGAGGGCCAGCTCTTCGGCGATCTCTTCAGCAAGGTCTACCGTGAGAAGCCGTTTGAAGCCGGCGAGGCGAGCCGCGCCGGCGACTTCACCGCCACCGTCGTGGCGCTCGACGAGGCCGGCTACCCCTCGGCGGTGCGCTTCGAGCTCGACGGTCCGATCGACGGCTCGTTCCGGTGGCTCGTGTGGAAGCACCGCGGCTTCGAGGAGATCGCCCTACCGGCGGTGGGCGCGAGCCTCGAGGTGCCGGCGGTGGACTGGATGACCGCCTACGGCCCCTGAACCGACGGTCGCTCCAGGAGGTCGGTCGGCCCAGGTAGCCGGACGAACGTCACCGCCGAAACGTGAGCGATATCGCCATCGACTTTGGAGAGATCCGAGTCGAACCACGCGACGGTGATGGTCATCGTCGCGGTGCGACTGCCCCGGATCGCGCGAAACAGGAACGACATCGGGGCGCCCCACTTCGGGGGCTGCGAGATGACGCGCTCGGGCGCGCCCAAGCGCTCCTTCACGGGCTTCCAGACGAGGGGCTCGGGGCTGCGGAAGCCGAGCTCGAAGCCCGAGATCCAGCGGATGGCGTGCAGCCGAATGCCGAGGATTCGGGCCCGGGCGAACCGCGCCCGCCCGGGGATGCACTCGATGTGATCGTCCAGGTGAACGTCGGGGGCGCCGACGAGATCGGTCAGATCAGTCGCCTCCAGGCTGGTCGCCTGAACGCGCTGCCACCAAGTCTCGAGCTCCGCGAGGTCCATCGGGTGTCTGTGCGGTACGAATCGGTGCGGCCTTAACCGGCGCGGGTGGAGCAGGAATCCAGCGGACGGGTGGAGACAGCATCGCGCGGCGGGCGGGTACGCTGGCGGTGATGTCGCGCCGCATCGTCGCGCTGGGGAGTGGGCTCGTGGCCTCGATCGCCGCCGGGACGGCGTTCGCTGCCGAGGATTGCATGGTCGAGGCCGGCGGCATCGGCCTCGGGCTCGTGATCCCCGACCGCGGCTGCGAGACGACGGTGCTCACCGACGTGCAGATCGCGGCCGCCACGACGAACTGGACCGACTTTCGTGTCCGCGGAACGGCCGAGGTCGGCGCCATGTGGTCGGTAAAGGATCACACGCCGGCGCACGTCGGCGTCGCGTTCGCCGTGAGCGGCACCGAGCCCGACCCCGACGATGCGAATTCGCGCACCGCCGTCGACACCGCCCTCATGATGCGGTCGCGGTACTGGCTGCCGCCGTTTCCAGGAGGCGTGAGCATGATCCTCGACGCCGCGGCGGGCCCGGCCGTCTACGTCGAGACCGATCAGCCGATCCGCTACGGCGGCTACTTCGAGGTGGGCACCAGCCTCCACGGCATGCTCGGGCTCTTCTTCGCGGCCGAGCCTACGGTGTCGGCTCGCGACCAGACCCTGCACACGCGCTACGCGGTCGGTGCCAAGACGACGGCGGCGGGGTTTCTGATCGTCCTCAGCATCTACGCGTGCGCGCAGACGACCTGCTACTGATGGCCGGGTGCAGAAGCTCGCGATCGTCGCCGCGCCGCTGATCGTCTATCTCGTCGCGCTCGGGGTGCGGCGCGCGCTCGGGCGCATGCCCAGCAGGCAGGCGATCAACGTCGAGACGAGCGTGCTCCTCGTGGTCTACCTCTTCGTCACTGCGGGGCTCGGCGTCTTCTGGGTCGCCAACCAGCAGCTGCCGCCTTTCGATTGGCACTACCTGTTCGGCTACCTCACCCTGACGCTCGTCGCGGTCCACTTGTTCTTCAACCTGCGGATCGTGTGGCGACACCTGCGGCGCGACGGCGCGGCAGCCCGCGCCCGCGTGGATGGGCCCGCAGCGTCGGTCGGTCGCGCGTTGCTGGTCGCGGCCGCGATCGCGGCGGCCTTCTTCGCTGGGGCCCGCGCCGGCAGCACCGAGATCAAGACCGCGATCGGCGGCGCTCCCAGCGCGGACGCCGCCGCGATCCTCGACTACCACGCGTTCTCGTCTCACACGCGCGCGAGCGTCGTGATGCGCGCGCCCTCGGTCGCCTGGGGTGACGACGTTCCCCCGTACCTCGATCGCTCACGCCTGCCCGCGACGCCGCTCCCGCGCTGCTCGTCGCCGCCGGCCAAGGACACGAACAGCGCGAGGGCCGCGTGCGACACGAGCGACACGGCTACGAAGAGGCCCGAGAGGCCTTTGTCGCGTCCGGTCTGGTCTGCTAGGTGCCGAGCCATGAAGAGGGTGCAGCTCCATGGACAACGTAGCGCTGCCCGGGGTTCCGCGTCCTCGGGGCCCGGGCGCACGTGACCCTGGTTCTCGGCATTTCCACGTCGACAGCCCGCGGATCGGTGGCCGTCGCCGGCGCTTCGGGGCTGCTCGCGGTCGTGACACACGAGGTGCTCGAGGCCCACGCCGAGCGCCTCTTCGGCCTGATCGACGAGGCGCTCCGCGAAGCAGGGGCCGACCGTCGAGCCGTGGGCGCCGTTGCCTGCGATGTCGGGCCGGGGTCGTTCACCGGGCTGCGCGTCGGCGTCGCATCGGCTGCGGGGATCACGGCGGCCCTCGGCGTACCCGGCATCGGGGTCGGCTCGCTCGAGTCCATGGCGCACGCGGCGCTCCGCGACGGCGCGCCTGGTGCCGGGCGCGTCGTGGTCGCGCTCGACGCCAAGAAGGGCGAGGTGTTCCTCGGCGTCTTCGATCCTGCCGGCGCATCCATCGAGCCTGCGCGCCATCTGGCGAGGGACGCCGCCGCGGTCGAGATCGAGCGCGCCGCGTCCGAGCCTCGCGCTCGGTTGGCTGGCGCCGTGATCGCCGAGCTCGTGCCCGCCCTCGCCGCCGACCTCGCCGCGTCCGGGCGGCTCGTGAGATCGAGGGCCGCCGATCTGCCGTGCGCCGGCTCGGTCGCGCTCGTCGCGCACGCTTGGCTCTCGGAAAAAAGAGAGTTTCCCCCGCTGCTTCCCGTGTACGTTCGGGAGCCGGACGCGAAGCCTGCCGCACCGCGGGCGTAGCGATCGCAGACGAGCGGCGATGATAAGATCGGCTTCCATGGTTGACGCGCCCGGCGACCCCAGCGGCGAAGCTCCGGTGGATCTGCCGCCGAGCCAGCGCACCACGGTCGAAGACGAGCCGACCGCCGATCCGACCGACTCGTTCGATCGGGCGCGTGCGTACGAGGTAGAGTCCTCGGACCACGCCGACGACAGCAGCCTCACCGGGCTCGACGACGTGGAGCCCACGTCGGAGGGCGAGCGCCTGCGAGGGCGGTTCGGGCGCCGGTTCGAAGTGGGCGACGTCATCTTCCGCGAGGGCGAAGAAGGCCTGAACGCGTACCTGCTCGAAGAGGGGCGCGTCCGGCTCATCAAGCGCGTGCGCGGGGTCGAGCGCTCGCTCATGGTCCTCAAGCCCGGCGATCTGTTCGGCGAGTCGGCCCTTTTGTCCGGCGCGACGCGCTCGTCGACGGCCATCGCGCTCACCGCAGGGCTCGCGCTGTCGCTGGACCAGGCGACGCTCCAGAACCTCCTCGAGCGCAACCCGGTCGTGGCCGGCCGCCTCGTCAAGCAGCTCGTGCGCCGCTTGCGCGACGCCGAGGATCAGATCGAGATCATGATGCTCAGCGACACCCAGTCCAAGGTCGTGAGCGCGCTCCTCAAGCTGGCCCAGAAGGACTACGCCGAGTCGCCCGGCCACGCGGTCGCCTTTTCGATCTCGCCGATGGAGCTCTCGACGCGCGTTGGCCTCGACGTCGACACCGTCAAGCGCGTGGTCCAGGAGCTCCGCGAGGGGCAATATCTGCGGGTGGCCGACGAGCGGCTCGAGATCCCCGACCTCGACGCTCTCCGGCGGCTCTTCGCCCTGCTCGGCGTCAAAGACGAGATACGCGGCGAGCTCGACGAGGGTAGGTGACCGAGCCCCGGGGCCGCGCCGTCGATCTTCGCCGTTTTCTTGACCGAGATTTTCGCCGCTGATACCGGACCTTCACCGCCGTGAAGATCCCCGCAATCTGCCGCCGCACTACGCTCGCTGCCCTCGTCGGAACCTCGGCGCTGCTCGGCGCTTGCGCCGGGGGCGAGGGCGAGCCCAAGGACCCTCGCAGCGTGGCCGTCTACGACGTCGCGCGCGACGAGTACGGCAAGGGCAACCTCCGCGAGGCACTCGCCAAGGTCCGCGAGGCGCTCGAGGTGGACGGGGACAACGCCGACGCCGCCTACCTCGGCGCGATCATCCACCTCGCGTTCTGCGAGCGCGACGCGTCGTCGTCCGACTGCCAGTTCGCCGAGGCGGAGAAGTACGCGCGCAAGGCGCTCGACGCCGCCCCCGACATGCGCGACGCGCGCAACACCCTGGGCGTCGTCCTCGTGCACGAGAAGCGCTACGACGACGCGATCGAGATCCTGAAGCCGCTGACCGAGGACATCCTCTACGGTTCGCCCGAGAAGTCGTGGGGCAACCTCGGCTGGGCGTACCTGCAGCAGGGAAAGATCGACGACGCGATCGACGCGCTCCTCCGCTCGGTGGCGGCGCAGCCCCGGTTCTGCGTCGGCAATTTTCGGCTCGGGATCGCCTACGAGAAGAAGGGCGAGGCCAAGGCCGCGCGCCAGGCGCTCACGCGCGCGCTCGAGACCGACGACCGCTGCGGCCGGATCCAGGAGGCGTGGGAGGCCCGCGGGCGCGCCGCGCTCCGGCTCGGCGCCAGAGAAGACGCCCGCAACGATCTGTCGAAGTGCGCGGAGCTCGATCCCAAGTCCCCGTCCGGGGCGCGGTGTGAAGGACAGCTCCGTCAGCTCGGGCCGGCCGACGCGGCCCCCGCAGAAGCGCCCGCCCCCGCGCCCGCTCCCGCCGCGGCGCCCACATCTTCCTGAGCGCCGCGTCCGCGCCGACTGATTGGTCCGGCCACATCGCGCCGCCGAGCAGATCGGGATCACGACAAACCCGCGCGGTTCGACGGCGCCTCGCGCGCGACCTGAACCCGTGTCGGGTGACCGGCGAACGAAAAAAATCGGACCGCGAAAGTCAAGAGGCAATTTGGTACTCGATCCGCTACCACTCTGCCTCCCTCGGACGAGGGGCCCGAGACCTCTATGGATTCCATCGGCCGATACCTACGGAGCGTTCGCGAATCGCGCGGCATGAGCGTCGAAGAAGTCTCGCGCGCCACGCGCATCCCGATCGTGTCGATCGAGCGGATCGAGGGCGATCACTTCGATGATCTGCCGGGTGAGGTGTTCGTGCGGGGCTTCCTCAAGGCCTACGCTCGCGCCGTCCACGCTTCGGTCGACGAGGTTCTGGCCCGATACACGGCGTGTCGCCGTGTGGCCTGGGTGACGCCGTTGCCCATCTCGTCTTCGGCCGAAGAGCGGTCGCCCGGCCGCCGCGTCGGGGTGGCGATCGCCTTCGTCCTGCTCCTGATCCTCTTCACCGTCGCCATCAGCATCGTCCTCCGGCCGCGCGGCCAGGGCGTCCCGCGCGAGCTGTCGGGCTACGAGCCCGGCGGGGCGTCGGCGCCGGCTACGACCGAGCCGGTCTGAGGCCGGCCGCCGCGCATGGCGGGCCGGCTGGGGCGCTCGACGATCGAGCGCACGCTCGTGACACCTGCCCTCTTGGTGCGGCGCGTCGATGTGGGCGACGCCGACGTCCTCGCCACGTTGTTCACGCGTGAGCGCGGTCTCGTCTCGGCGTCGGCGCGGCGAGCCCGTGGGCCCAAGTCGCGGCTCGGGCCGCTCGAGCCGCTGCACACCCTGAGGGTCGTGATCGAGATCACCGCGCGCTCGGACGTGGGGCGCCTGAAAGAGGCGAGCCTGCTCCGGCCCAGGCTCCACCTGCTGGAGGATCCTGCCCGCATGGAGGCTGCTTCGCAGATCCTCCGCTGGGTGCGCACCCTCGCGCCTTCGAACGAGCCCGAGCCCGGCGCGTTCGATCTCGTGGACGCGGCGCTCGATCACCTGGCCGAGGTGGCGCCTCTCGCCGCCGACGCGATCCTCGGCGCGACGGGGCTCTCGCTAGCGGCCGCGTTCGGCTACCGCCTCGAGCTCGAGGCCTGCGTCCGTTGCGGGACGCCATGCCCGGCGGGAGTGGCCGCGCTCGTCGACCCTGCCGCAGGCGGGGTGGTCTGTCGCGCCTGCGGCGGCGGGACGGTGCTGGTGCGCGCGGCCGCGCGAGCGTCGCTCGGGCGGGTGCTGCGCGGTGACGGGCTCGAGCTGACGAAAGAGGAGGCGGCGATCGCGGTCGACCTCGCCACGAGCACCATCGACGCGCACGCGCGCGCTCGCGCCGCCCCGCGCTCGAAGTGAGCGCGGATCACGACGCGAGGAGGTGACGACGGATGGCGCGCGGGCCCGAGGCGGCGCGCTCGATCTCGAGAAAGGGGCGGCCGGGTGCGTCGCGTGGGAACGAGAAGCTGCCGGTGTTGGCGTACCGACCCGTGAGCGCCTCGCGGTGAGCGTGGCCCATCACCACCAGCTCTGCGCCGGTGGCGTCGGCGACGGCTTCTGCGCCCCGCGCGAGGAGCTCGGGGACGCTGCCCCCGTAGCGGTCGAAGCCGAGCGCCCACGAGACGCCCATCGCGATCGCGCCCGCACCGAGGAGCGAGAGCCCGGCGCTCCGGTTGCCTGCCGCGACGGCAGCGGCGCCCGAGAGCAGCGCGACCGTCGCCCCGACCCGATCGAGGTAGAGGCGCTGGAACGTCCGGCCGCGATCCGCGAGCGTGGGGACGGCGCAGGCGCCCGCGAGGGCGCGGGTGCGGGCGGCGTCGAGACCGTGCGCGAGACCGAACGCCGCCTCGCGCTCGGCCCCCAGGGCGCGATCGGCAGCGGCGCGCGCGTCGAACCCGGGGCCGCTCGCGGCCAGCGCGCGGAACGCCGTGTCGAAGTACTTGTAGACGACGTAGGGCCCGCGCACGCCGTACCAGCGAAACGCAGAGGCGAGCAGCCAGAGGGGGGTCTTGTCGTTGGCGTTGAGGTACCGGAACGCGCCGGTCGGCGCGATGAACTCTTCGACGAAGCGAACGCCGAGGCTGCGCGCTCCGGCCACGAGCGGGTGCGCCGTCGCGTTGTCCGGATCGAAGAGGTGGCCGTGCTCGAGGTGCAGGCCGGCCTCGTGGATGAACCAGGGCGACGTGCGCACACGCGCGCGCCGCTCGCCGTCGAGCCGCAGCCCGCCGAGCAGGGCGCCGCGCTCGGCGGGATCGCCGGCGGCGGCGTCGTGGTTGCCGCCCACGACCCAGAGCTCGCCGCCGCGCTCGACGTGCTCGCCGAGGGCGCGGGCGAACGCCGCGTGCGTCTCGACCGCCTCACGCAGCGCGGTGCCGCGCGCCTCTCCGGGGTGGTCGGCCGAGAGGTCGAAGAGATCGCCCAAGAAGACGAGCCGCGCGCCGGGGTGGTCGGTGACGAGGCGCACGGCGTCGGCCACGACCCTGGGGGGCGTGTCACGCACGAGGTGGAGATCCCCGACGACGATCGTTCGCTGCGACATGCCGAACCGCAGATGTGTTTCACCCCCGCGGCCTCCCGGCAAGCAAGAACGCGCGCGTGACCAACCCGTCACGACTTTGTTAGAACGTATGGGGGGAGCGAAGGCATCATCCTCAGCTGTCACGGCACGATCGCGGACCTCGCCGACCTGCCCGCGTTCTTGCGCAACGTTCGGCGAGGCCACCCGGCTCCTCCGGAGCTGGTCGCCGAGGTACGCCGCCGCTACGAGCTGATAGGGCCCTCGCCGCTCCTCGAGACGTCGCGCGCCCAGGCTGCCGCCCTCGAGGCGCGTCTCGGCATCCCTTGCCGCGCGGCCGGGCGCCTGTGGGGTCCGTACCCAGCCGAGATCCTCGACGAGCTGCGTGCCGCCGGCGCCACCCGCCTCCTCAGCCTCCCGCTCGCCCCGCAGTCGGTGCACGTCTACCACGCGGCGGTCGAAGCGGCGCTCGGCGCGAGCGCGGGCTCGTCGCTGGTTCGCGCGCCGCACTGGGGGAGCGAGCCGGCGCTCATCGCTGCGTTCACGGCCACCATCGACGCCGCCCTCGGCGGGCTCGGCGCCGATCAGGCGCCGGCCGCGACCATCGTCCTCACCGCCCACTCGCTGCCCGCCCGGGTGATCGCCGCCGGCGATCCGTACGAGGTCGAATTTCGGCGCTCGGCCGAGCTCGTCGCGGCGGCCTTTCGCGACCGCGGGCATCGCGTCGAGATCGCGTTCCAGAGCCAGGGCGCGACGGCCGACGTGTGGATCGGGCCCGACTACACCGACGTCCTCCGCGCGCTCGCGACCCAAGGGGCGACCGCCGTCGTGGTCTCACCGATCGGGTTTCTCGCCGAGCACGTCGAGACGCTCTACGACCTCGACGTCGAGGGCGCCGCCGTCGCCGCGGGGCTCGGCCTCCGCTACGCGCGCGCTCGCGCGGTCGGAACGCGCGCCGAGCTCGTCGATGCGCTCGAGGCCGTCGCGCGGCGCGCGCTCGGCTGATCTCGGCGGCGTTCGGCCTGGCTTCGGGTTCGCCGGCAGGTAAACTGCGCGTTCGATGCGAAACCGTTTGCTCTGCGCCGCGCTCGCCGCGTCGCTCGCGCTCTCGACCGGTGCAGCATGGGGGCAGGATGCAACGCTAGGCGAGGCGCGGAAGCTCGTCGACCGCGCTGCGTACAGCGAGGCGCTCCAAGCCATCGCTCCGCTCGCGTCCGGCAAGGACGCGGCCGCGGCGAGCCTGATTCGAGCCGAGGTCGAGCTCCGCACCGGCAAGTACGCCGACGCCGAAAAGACCGCCGAGAAGGCGGCGAAGGACAAGGCCCATCGCGTGCCGGCCGTCACCCTGCGGGCCGAGTCGCTGGCAGCGCGCGGAAAGATCGCCGACGCCATCGCGGCGCTTCGCGACATCGAGCAAGAGCCCGACGCGCGCCGCGCGCGACTCTTGCTCGGCGAGTACCTCATCCTGAGCGGCAAGCGGGGCGAGGCGCGGGCCCCGCTCATGACGCTCATCCAGGACTACAACAGCGACGCGATCACCAGCAACGACGTCGTGGGCCTGACCATGGTGGCGCGAGCCGCGCATCTGCTCCGCAGCGCGCGCGACGCCAACGACGCGTACAACGACGCCGAGAAGGCGGGCGGCAAGAAGAACGTCGAGACGCTCCTCGGTCGCGCCGACTTGTTCTTGGAGAAGTACAACCCGGGTGGGGCGGGGCAGGTCGTGAAGGAGGCCGAGGCCATCGCGCCGAACGACCCGCGTGTCCGGGTCATGAAGGCGCGGGTCATGCTCGACAACGCGATGGACTTCGGCGGCGCCGAGGCCGAGCTCCGGCGCGCCTTGGAGGTGAACCCGCTCTTGCCGAGCGCGCATTTCGTCAAGGCCGGGCTCGCGCTGCGCGATCTCGACATCGAGGCCGCCGACAAGGCGGCCGACCAGGGCCTCGCCACGAACCCGTCCGACCTCGATCTCCTGTCGATGAAGGCGGCGATCCGCTTTCTGGCCGACGACCCGAAGGGCTTCGAAAAATTCGAGAAGCAGGTGCTCTCGCTGAACCCCGAGTACTCGCGTTTCTATCAGGTGATCAGCGAGTTCGCGGAGTGGGAGCATAGGTATGACGATATTGTCATGTTCATGGACAAGGCGACCAAGCTCGACCCTCGTGACGCCAAGGCGTTCGCGGCGCTCGGCCTGAACCTGATCCGCGCCGGCAAAGAGGACGCCGGCGTCGAGGCGCTGAGAAAGGCGTGGGACAAAGACAAATTCAACGTGCGCGTGTACAACACGTTGAACCTCTACGAGCGCGACATCGCGAACGGCTACCTGACGGTGCAGGGGCAGACGTTTCGCATGCGGTACGCCAAAGAGGACCAGCCCGTCCTCGAGCGCTACATCCCGCGCTTGCTCGACGAGGCGTGGACGTCGATGGTCAAGCGCTACAAGTTCACGCCCAAGACCCCGGTCGGCGTCGAGCTCTACGCCGACGAGGAGCACTTCAGCGTGCGAACGAGCGGGCTGCCGAACGTCGGCATCCAGGGCGTCTGCTTCGGGCAGACCCTCGCGTTCATGAGCCCGCGCGCGGCGCCGTTCAACTGGGGCAACGTGCTGTGGCACGAGCTCGGGCACGTCTTCGCGATCCAGCTGTCGAAGAACCACGTGCCGCGCTGGTACACCGAGGGCCTGAGCGAGTACGAGACCATCGTCCGCCGGCCCGAGTGGCAGCGTGAAGAGGACCCGCAGCTCTACGCCGCGCTCAAGGCGGGCCGCGTCCCGGCCGTGGCCGGGTTCAACCGCGCGTTCACGCACGTCGACAGCGTCGAAGAGGTGACGATGGCCTACTACGCGGCGAGCCAGATCGTCGTCTACATGATCGAGGCGCACGGCTGGGAGAAGGTCATCTCGATGATGCCGAAGTGGGCGGCCGGGCAGCGCACGCCCGAGGTCGTCCGAGCGTCCCTCGGCATCTCGGCCGAGGATCTCGACCGCGGCTACCGCGACTGGCTCAAGAAGAAGCTCGCGCGCTACGACGGCCAGTACGTGCCCGACTTGCACTCGCCCCCGCTCGAAGACGCAGAGGACGCTGTCAAGAAGCAGCCGGGCGACGCGCGCAAGGTCGTGGAGCTCGCCATCGCCCGCCTGCGCGCGGGCAAGGACAAGGAGGGGCGGGCGGCGCTCCAGGAGGCGCTCCAGATCGACCCGGCGAACGCCGACGCGCTGTACGTCCTCGCCGATCTGGCGCTCGACGGTGAGGGTGAGGACAAGGCCAAGGCGGCGGCGGCCAAGCAGCACCTGGACAAGATGGTCGCCGCCAAGCACGACGGCTACGCGGTGCAGATGAAGCTCGCGTCGATCGCGCTCGCGGTCGACGACACGGCGGGCGCACGCGCCGCGCTCACCGCGGCTTCGAAGCACGATCCGTCACAGCCAGAGCCGCTCGCGGGGCTCGTGAAGATCGCGCGCGAGGTCAAGGACGAGCGCAGCGAGCTCGCCGAGCTGAAGAAGTACGTGCTCCTCGAGCAGCATGACCGCGCCTCGTGGGGCAGGTTGCTCTCGGGGCTCGTGGCCCGCGGAAAGTGGGAGGACGCGGTCAAGGTCGGCGAGAGCACCATCTACGTCGACCTCGCGAACCCCGAGGTGCACCGCCTGTACGCCCGCGCGCTCGCCAAGACGGGGCGGCACGTCACCGCGATCTACGAGTACAACAGCGCGATCATCGCGGGCGCGCCGCCCAAGATGCAGGTCGAGATCTACCGCGAGCTCGCCAAGGGCTACGACAAGCTCGGCCAGCCCAAGCTCGCCGAGCAGGCGCGCGCCTTCGAGAAGAGGGTAGCCGCCCGGGTCCCACCCCCCTCACGCGAGTAGGGGGGCCGTGAAAGAGCAGCAACAACCCGTTGCTACTCGTCGCTCTCGCCCTCACCGTCGCCGCGGCGAAGACCGAGCGCCTTGCACTTCTTGTAGAGGTGGCTGCGCTCGAGCCCCAGCGAGCGCGCCGTCGCCGCCATCTGCCCCTGGTGGTGGGCGAGCGCCTGCTCGATGATCGCGCGCTCGGCCTCCTCGGACAGGACGCGGAAGGGTACCCCCGGCCGGTAGAAGCTGCCGGTGGGGACGGCGTCGCCCCCGAGGCAGGTGCGGACGTCGGCGTCACCGATCGACTCGTCCGGCGAGAGGATCACGAGGCGCTCGATCACGTTTCGCAGCTCGCGCACGTTGCCCGGGTAGCTGTGGGCGGAGAGCGCGCTGACGGCGCCGTCGAGCAGCCGCATGCCGGGCCGATCGTTGGCTGCCATCGCGAGCGAGAGGAAGTGCGACGCGAGCTCGGGGATGTCGTCGCGCCGGGACCTCAGCGGGGGGAGCTGGAGGGGGAGCACGTTGAGGCGGTCATAGAGGTCGGCGCGGAATTTCTCTTCTGCGCACATCTGGGTGAGGTCGCGGTTGGTCGCGGCCACGACCCGCACGTCGACCTTGAGGACCTCGCTCCCGCCGACGCGCTCGATCTCCCGCTCCTGGAGCACGCGAAGGAGCTTCGCCTGCATGGCGAGCGGCATGTCCCCGATCTCGTCCAGAAAAAGCGTGCCCCCGCTCGCGCGCTCGAACTTGCCGCGGCGCTGCTTCGTCGCGCCGGTGAACGCGCCCGCCTCATGCCCGAAGAGCTCGCTCTCGAAGAGCTCGCTCGGGATCGCGGCGCAGTTCATCTTCTCGAGTGGGCCCTTCGCGCGCTTCGAGGCGGCGTGGATCGCGCGCGCCACCAGCTCTTTGCCGGTGCCGCGCTCGCCGATGACGAGCACGGTCGCGGTCGCCTTGGCGGCGCGCTCGACCTGCTCGCGCAGCTGCTGCATCGCGCGACTCTGCCCGATCAGCTCGCCGAGGCCGGCCTGGGTGCGGAGGACCTTTGCCTCGGCCTCGGCGCGCGTGAGGCGCAGCGCGTTCTCGAGCACGAGGAGCAGCCGGTCGGTCGAGACCGGCTTCTCCAAGAAGTCGAACGCCCCGAGCCGCGTCGCGCGAACGGCGGCGTCCACGGTGGCGTGGCCGCTCATCATGACGACCGGCAGATCGTTACCACCAGCTCGTACCTTCTGGAGCAGAGTCACACCATCGCCGTCAGGGAGCGCAACGTCGAAGAGCGCGATGTCGTAGGAGCTCTTCGCGAGCTTTTCCTCGGCGATCTTCATCCCGCCGGCGACGTCTACGGTGTAGCCCTCGAGCGATAGCGCCTTCTGGAGGGTGGTCAGAATGGAGCGTTCGTCGTCGACGACGAGGACGTGGGCGCGAGGCATGGGTGGAGCGTAATGCCTTTCCGCTGAGGGTCGAAAGTGGTTGCGAAGCTGTGATAGCGTGGCAAGCCATGGTCCCGGACACCCCCCCGACAGCCGAGGGGGAGCTCGCGCAGACACCGTTCGCGCACCTCGCCGTCTTCGCACTGGAGCGGCGGTTGGACGGCGAGCTTTTCTTGATCGAGCCCGGGGGCACCACGCACGCGATCCGATTCGAGCGCGGCCACCCGACGAAGATTCGAGTCGGCGACGAGTTCGAGCGCCTCGGCGCGATCCTGGTCGAGGAGGGCGTGACGAGCCAAGAGACCATCGACGGCGCCGTCGCGATGACGGGCGGTCTGCTCGGCGATCTGCTCGTGCTCTCCGGATACGTCGAGAGCCAGGCCCTGGAAGAGGCGCTCGAGCGCCAGTTCCGAGCCCGAATGACCAGGTTCTACAGCCTGCCTCCGCAGACTGCGTACAAGTACTTCGAGGGCTCGCAGACGCTGGCCGAGTGGGGCGGTGATGCGGCCTGCTTCGATCCGCTCGACCTCGTGCTCCAGGGCCTCCGGATGCACGGCGACGTCTCGACGCTGATGCAGCCCACGCTCGATCTGCTCGGCGACGCGCCCCTCCGGCTCCATCCCGAAGCGCAGATCGAGCGGCTGGACCTTTGCGAAGAAGAGCAGCTCGTGGTCGAGGTGCTCGGTCTCGAGCCGACGCCGCTCGCCGAGCTCGAGACGCTCGAGGGCACGGCCCCCGGCATCGTGCGGAATTTCGTCTACATGATGATGCTCGCGCGCATCCTGGATCTAGGCAAAGGGCCGCCCGTCGGCCTGGGCGACAAGACCAAGAGCGTGGCCAAGGTGCGCCTGCGCTCGCAAGTACACCGCGCCGGCGCCGCGCTCGACGCGCGCGTCGAGGGCCAGCGGTCGGTGCGCTCGATGAGCGTCAAGGGCCGCCGCATCATCCCGCGCGACGAGGGCGAGACCATCCCGCCGCCCAACGTGTCCGAGGCCGCACCGGCAGAGGCCGCGGCCCCCGAGACAGAGGCGGCCGCCTCGCCGGTCTCGGCGGAGCCGGCGACGCTGGCGTCTGCGCCCGCGCCCGAGCCGCCCTCGTCCGGCGAACGCCCGCCGATCGTCGACGAGCCTTCAGGGGGCGAAGAGTCGAGCCGGCGCCTCATCGCCGACGCGGTCCGCGGGCTCACCCACGAGGCGCTGGTCAAGCTGGCCCGCGAGAAGATCGACGAGAAAGACCCGACCACTGCGGCGGAGATCTGCGCGCTCGTCCTCTCGCGGCTCGAGGCCGACGGCAAGCTGGGCACCGAGGAAGCGCGCGAGCTCACGCTCATCGGGCTCTGGGCGCGGTCGCTCGAGCCCCACCCGGATCTCAAGGCGCTCGCCATCGAGCTCGACGAGCTCATTCGTGAGCGCGACGATTCGGCGCTCGCCCGGCTCGTGCGCGGCCGCATCCGGAAAAAGCTGGGCAACGACGCCGGGGCGTCGAGCGACTACCGCCGCGTGCTCGAGCTCGAGCCCGCGCACGAAGAGGCCAAGAGCGAGCTCGCGTCGCTCGATGCGCCGAAGCCCGCCGTGAGGCGCGGCGAGACCGGCTTCCTCAAGCGCCTGTTCCGGCGCTGATCGTCGCTCGTGCCTGGTTCGCTGCCCACGCGCGTCACGCTGCCGTCCGGGGTACGGGTGGAGCTCGCCGAGGCCGTCATCCGCGAGGCGGCGCCGGCGAACGCGTCGGCCGCGCCCATCGCCGACGCCTTCGCCGCGCTCTCGGCAGAGGGCGCGCTCCGCACCGAAGAGGGCGAGCCGATCGCGTTCGGCGAGCTCTCTCTCCGCGACGCGCACGTCCTTCGCGCGCTGGTGCTGCGGTCCGGCATCGTGCGCGAGCGGGCGCGCACGATGCGGTGCTTCAACTGCGGCGAGCCGATCACGTTCGTGCCGTCGGAGGCGTTCGAGCCTGGTCCGTTCGTGGACGACGAGCTCGCCGATCCGGAGCTCGACGCGCCGTTCGACTTCGATGCGCGCCATGCCATCCCGCTGCTCCGCACCGATGAGGGGGCCGCTCGCACGGTGACGCTCGCGCCTCGGACGGTCGACGAGGCGGGGCTCCTCGCCCAGGCGACCGGGCCCCTCGACCTACGCCCCGCCGTGGTGGCCGCGCTGGGGGTTCGCGCGCTCGGGCGCGCGCGCTCCGCCAAGGCGATCGCCCGCGCGCTCTCGCGCGCCGACGACGACGCGTGGAGCGCCTTCGCGGGGCTCTGGGAGCGCGCGCACTACGCGCAGCGCCTGATCGCGGAGGTCGTGTGCGCGTGTGGCGCGCGCAACGATCACCCGGTGCCCGCCGATCGCGAGATCGACGCGCTCGCGCCCCTCGCCGACGTCGCGGCCGTCACCGGCGACGTACCGGGTTTCCCGGATGAAGCGACCTTCGCCAAGTGGGTCCGCGCCGCCGAGGAGCACGTGTTTCGCGCTCGCGGTATTCGCAACGTGCCCGTCGTCGTCGACTACGACGTCCCCGCCTGCGACGAGGGCGGCGTGCCGATGCTCGGGTGCTACACCCCGATGGCCGAGGAGGGGAGCCAGCTCGTTGGCGCCCGAGGCCCCGAGATCCGCCTGTTTTATCGGAGCTTTCGGGAAGAGAAGCGGCTCGATCCGGCGTTCGACGTCCGCGCCGAGGTCGACGAGACCGTCGATCACGAGTCGATCCATCATTTGCACTTCTTGCGTGGCGAAGACCCGCTCGACGACGAGGAGCACGCCGTGATCGCCAAGGAGCGAGCGCTGGTCGTCGGGAAGAAAGAGCTCACGAGAAGGGCCGCCAAGGGGGCCTGGGCGGACGCCGTCGGGTTCCTCCGCATCAGTTTTCCGCTGGTCGCGGTGCTGGTCCTGCTCATGCTCTGGCAGCGGTGCGCTGTTTGATCGCCCGGCGAAAGCTCGTTTGTCCGTTCGGCGATCCGATGCGACAATGACACAGATGAAAGCAACGACCCGCGCCAAGCCCCCGGCCGCGAACCGGCGCGGCAGCCCCGAGGCCATCGAGAAGCGGCGCGCGGCCCGGCGTTTCAACGATCTCCTGGCCGACGGGGCGCGTCCCGCGCGCGACGGCCGCACCGAGAAAAAACGCCTCAGGTTGTACCGCGAGCTGAAAGAGGGCGCCTCGGCCGGCGGGCAGGCGCTCAAGCCCATCGACGTGCTGATGCGGGTTCAGGCGCTGCTCGATCTCGGCGAGGCGATCGGGGCGATCAAGCGGGCTTGCAAGCCGCCGCGGGCGGTGCCCGCCACCGACGACGTGATCGACGGCGTGCGCAGGCTCCACGTCGCGTACGGGTTCTCGCCCGAGGCCTATCAGTTCGTGGGCATCGACGGCCCCACGCTGCGCAAGGCGCGCGTCGCGCGGAGCGCCGACGGCTCGAACGGCGCCCGAGGCACCGTCCGGAGCACGGCTCGCAAGGCCGCTCCCGATGGGGCTGGTCGCGCCGCTTGACGGAGAGCGCCGGCTGCACCACGAATCATCCCGTGAGGTTCCTCGGGTGA
>CALKVR010001381.1 GCA_938004815.1 uncultured Polyangiaceae bacterium
GGCCACGTCCTTGAACGTGATGCGGTTCTGCGAGTCGGTCAGGAGCTTGGCCTTCGACTTGCCGAAGCTCATCGCCTTGCCGCCGCCGGCCTGGAGCTGGCGCATGAAGAGGTAGAACATCACCAAGAGGAAGACCATCGGCAGGATGGTCACGAGCGCGCCCGACCAGAAGGGCGAGCCCTCTTCTTTCTGGAACTCGAGCTTCACGCCCTCTTTCAGGAGCTCTTGGACCGTCGCCTCGCGCTCGCTCGGCTCGGGGCCAATCGCGACGCGCGTCTCTTTGGCGCCGGCCTTGGCCGGGTCGACGACCGTGAACGTGTACTCGCTGCCCTTGATGGTGACGGCCTCGACGTGGGCAACCTCGTCGGACGCCGCGGCGAGCTTCATGAAGTCGCCGAACTCGGCCTGGGTCGCAGGCTTGGTGTTCGAATCCAAAAACTGCCAGATCGCCAGGAACATCGTCGCGATCAGGACCCAGAGCAGCAGCGTCTTGTGGGATTGCTTCACAGAAACCTCGAAAGGGCCCCGCTAAGGGGCCGTCGGCTCGAAAGCCTGCAGCGGGGGAGCGCCTCGTGCCAGCCTGGACTCATCTTACGTACGGGGCAAGGGGTCGTCGAGGCGAGCGCGGAGGAAACACCGCCGGGCCACCCGCGTCCGCTCGCGCGGGCTCACGCCCCCGGCCCCCCTCGCCGCGGGCGAGGGGGGTGAGGAGCTTTGGGGGACGCCTCTTTCGTAAGGATCGGCCGGCCGTTCTCCAAGCGAACCAACACTTCTTCACGGTCCGACGTCCGGACGCGCGCCGCCTTGCCCGCTCGCAGAGCCCCCTCGATCATCTCGCGCTGGCGGCGGCCCAGGGCGGCGAGCGGATCGTCGCCGGGGACGAGCTCGGTCAGCGCGTCGGCCAACGCGCACAGGGTCTCGACCACGGCGGGCGAGAGCCCCTCGAGCAGGGGCATCACGTCGCGCCGCACCCGGGCCCGCACGAAGCGAACGTCCGCGTTCGACGGATCGGTGGCAAAGTCGATCCGCGCGCGATCGAGGTGACGCAGCACATCGGCGCGGCGCGCGCGGATGATCGGTCGCAGCAGGTCCCCTGCCCTCGGCGGCAGGACGGCCAGGCCGCGCGGCCCCGCCCCCCTCAGCAAGCGGAGGATCACCGTCTCGGCCCGATCGTCGGCGGTGTGCCCGGTGGCGATGAACGAAGCGCCGAGCCGCGCCCCCGCCGAGCGCAGCGCGGCGTACCGGCTCTCTCTCGCGCGCGCCATGAGGTTCGCCCCCCGCGCGACCGTGACGCGGGCCACCTCGAAGGGCACCCCCATCGCGGCCGCGACGCTGGCCGCGTGGGCGATCTCGCTCACCGCTTCGGGGCGAAGACCGTGGTCTACCGCACAGGCGGTCAGCGTGAGGCCGAGGGGGCCTCGGAGCCCCGCGAGGACGTGGAGCATCGCGGTCGAGTCCGGCCCGCCCGAGCACGCGCACAAGATCGAGGCGCCCGAAAGCTCGAGCTCGGTGGCGAGCAACCGGCGCACGCGCGTGCGGAGCGACGGCGCGTGCGAACCTCTCACCACGCCTCGAACTCTTTGCAGAACACGAGGTGCCGGCGCGCGGCGAGGGGCGGGTCGGCGCGGTGGTCCTCGTTGGGGTAGCCGAGCGAGCAAGCGCCGGTCTCGGGATCGAACGAAGCGCACGCCTCGCACGCGTAGAGGAGCTTGAACTGCTCTGCCTCTTCGATGAGCGAGGGGCGCACCTCGACGATCACGGCGCACCCCCCGCGCTCGGCTTGCCGCGCTCGAAGACGGCCACCGTCTCGACGTGGCTCGTCTGGGGAAAGAGCTCGAACGTCTCGAGGTCGCGAAGCGCGTACCCGGCCCCCGCGAGGATCTTCGCGTCGCGCGCCAGCGTGGGCGGATCGCACGACACGTAGACGACGCGCTTCGGCTTGGCGATCGCGATGGCGCGGCACGCGCCGGCGGCGCCGGTGCGCGGCGGATCGAGCACCACGACCTCGGCGCGCTTGGGTACGGCGGCCGTCTCGGCGTCGCCGATCGAGAGCTTGGCCGCGAGCTCGCGGCGTGCCAGGTTCTCGCGCGCGCACGCCACCGCGGCGCCGTCGATCTCGATCGACGAGACGCGCGCGGTTCGGGCGAGCGCCACCGTCAGCGTCCCGGCGCCCGCGAAGAGCTCGTGCACGTCTTTGTCGTCGGCGCGCGCCATCGCCGAGACACGCGTCGCGAGCGCGGCCGCGCCCTGATCCGACGGTTGCGCGAAGCCGCCCGCCGGGAGCACTAGCGTCTCGCCGTCGAAGCCCACCTGCACCGGTCGAGGATCGCCGAACATCGCCGGCTTTGCCGCGCCCGCGAGCGCGACGCGCGCCCCCGCGAGCTCACCGCGCTCTGTCGCGGCGTCGATCGCGCCCCGCACCTGGCTGGGGACGTCGCCCGCAAACGCGAGATCGGCGACGAGCGCCCGGGCCTCGCCCCGTCGCCCCCACGCGATCGTAGACGCCGCGGGTCGACCGCCGCGCCGGGACCGCCTCGAAGAGCCCGGGCTCGAGCACCAGGCACGCGTCGGGCTCGACGAGCTCGCGCGACCTCGGCTCGTGGTACCCGACGCGGATGCGCCGCCCGCGCGCGTCGACGTGCAGGCGGGCCCGCGTGCGGTATCCGAGCGGCGCGGCCGCCGCGTGCACGGTGGGCTCGGGGGCCGCGTGGCCCAGCGCGTGCGCGAGGAGATCGCGCACCACGCGCGCGTGCTCACGCGCCTGCGCCGCAGCAGAGAGGAACATCCAATCGCAACCTCCGCACGCGGTCGCGATGGGGCAGCTCGGCGCGACACGGTCGACGCTCGGCTCGACCACGCGCACGAGGCGCGCCCCGCCCTTCTTGCGGCGATCACCGGGATCGATCGCGATCTCGACGCGGTCGCCCGGTGCGACACCCGCCACGAGGTGAACCGCTCCCGACGACAGACGCACGACACCACCACCGCCTGGAGCGAGCGACTCGACGACCGCTGTCGTCACGGATCGCGCTCGAGCCACGTGATCAGCCCCGATGGGGGGCGTCGCTGGCGTCGAGCAGGCTCGACGTCGCCGGGGCCGGAGCCGGCGCGGCAGGCGCACGCGACTTCAAGTAGATGAGGGTGCCGAGGGCGATCACGCAGATGGCCGTGAGCACCGCGACCGCGATCAAGACAGCCGTGTTCTTGTCCTGAGACGACCGCACGACGGCCGCTTGTTGCGCCATCCACATCGACGCGGGGTCGGGGCGCGGGATCGAGATCGCGGTCTCGATCTGCGAGGGCTTGAGCATCGCGCGCGCCGCGACCATCTGCCCCGCGGTGTGGCCGCCCGTCGTGGTGGCGCCCGTCGGCAGCTGATGGCCGAGGTTGGGAGGACCGGCGAGGCCTTGGCCGAAGCCGCCCTGTTGACCCATCTGGCCGGGGCCCATGCCCGCGAGCGGGTTCTGCATCGCGTGCTGGCCGTACGGGTTTGCGCCGTAGCCCGGCTGGCTCGACGACGGCGGCGGGATCTGGAAGCCGCCGCTCATCGGCGCGAACGGCCCCGACGTCTGCATCCCCGACGGCGGGGCCATCGGTGGCACGGTGCCGCCGCTCTGCGGGCGTTGCGAGGGCGGCGCGCCGAACACCGGGCCGGGCATGGGCCCGGCCGAGAGCGGGCCAGACTGCTGGCCGGGGGGAGGCGGCGCAGGCGGCGGACCCATCGGACCGGGCCCGAGCGGGTTCTGCCCGGCGGGGATCGCGATCGTGTGACCGAGCCCGAGGTTGGTCTCGCGGATCGACTGGAACGGGCGCTTGCCCGCGCCGGGCTGGCTCGGTCGCATCACGTCGGCGACCTGATCGCGCGTCGCCACCGTCGTCGGAATGTCCTCGTCGTCGTCGACGAGCGACGTCGTGGCGAGGCCCGTCTTGCCCTTGGCCCCGGGCGAGCCCGGGACGGTCGGCGGCGCCGGCGGGGGACGACCGTTCTGCTGCGTCTGCGCCGTGTTTCGAGGCGCCGTCATGAGCGGGGGCCCCGCCGGGGGCGGCGGCGGAACGGCGGGCGCGCCAGCGGCCGGCCGCCTGGGCCCAGGCTGGGCCACGTTCATCTGCCCGGGCACGCTGGGCCGACCCGGATCGATGTCGTCGGTGCCCGCGGAGCCGCCCGTGCCCTTGGTCGAGCCGTCTTTGCCCGGTCGCGCCACCTTCATGGCGTTGAGCTGATCGACGTTGATGGTCGACGTCACGTCGGCGGCCCAAGCGAGGTGGGCCTCGCGCGCGCCGATGCGATCCGCGAACAGCTCGCGGATGAAACCGGAGATCTCTTCGGGCCCGATCAAGACCGCGCGCCGCTGCAGGTAGAGCTGAAGCGCGCGAGAGAGCTCGCGCGCCGTCTGGTAGCGCTCGGGCTTTTTCTTTGCGAGCGCCTTCATGACGACGCTCTCGAGCTCGATCGGGTAGCCGGGGATGATGGTCGACGGGGGCGGCACCACGCACGCCTGCACCTTCTCGAGGGTGTCGAGATCGGTATCCATGCGGAACAGGCGGTGGCCGGTCGTGAGCTCCCAGAGCACGACGCCGAGCGCGAAGACGTCGGTGGTTCGGTCGACGTCGTCTTGGCCGCGCACCTGCTCGGGCGACATGTACGCGAGCTTGCCCTTGAGCGTGCCCGCGCGCGTCTCCGAGAGACGATCGGCGACCTTCGCGATGCCGAAGTCGACGACCTTGGTGTAGCCCTCGTAGGTGACGAACAGGTTGTGCGGCGTGACGTCGCGGTGAACGAGGCCGAGGAGCTGGCCGTTCTTGCCGCGGAGCTCGTG
>CALKVR010001382.1 GCA_938004815.1 uncultured Polyangiaceae bacterium
CGCCGTCCGGTAGGGCGGCTTGCGGAAATCGGCTGAGCTCTAAGTCAGGTGTCGTGCGAGAAGGTCCGCTCGCGCACGTCGGCTTCGCCGTAGAGCGCGCCGAGCGCGCGTAAGAACGAGAAGCGGTAGATGCCGGTCGAGTGTCCGTCGCCCCAGGACATGCGCAACGCGTATTGGCCGGCCGGCGCGAGATCCGCCAGCACGAAGGCGGTGTCGGGGAGCCCGTCGATCGGCACGTACGCGATGGGCCCGTGGTGCCCTTGGCAGCCCGCGCACGGACAGAACGCGCGGAGCACGCGATGCGTGAGCAACGAGGTGGAGCCGTCGCTCCAATCGATCTCCATGAGACGCGCTCCCTCGGGCGCACGCACCTCCACCGGCTCGAGCTCGGACATGGCGTGGCGATGACGCGCCGGGCGCGAGGCTGCAAGCGGACGACGGAGACGGAGAGGGGTGCCGGTTCCGCGACGAACCGGGAACGGCGTACGCTTCGCATCGTGGATGAGCGAGACGCGAGCCTGGCTTCGCTGCGCGCGGAGAACGACGCGCTCCGCCGCGCGCTCCGTCTGCTCTCCGAGGTCGCCAACCTCGTGCGCGCGGCCGAGGATCCGGACGCCACCGCCTACGCCATCCTCACCGGCGTCACCGCGGGGGTCGGGCTCGGGATGAACTGCGCGATGATCTTCGAGCCCGATCCCCACGATCCGGACGTGCTCGTCGGGCGCGCCGCGGTCGGACCTCACGATCGCGCGGAGGCGGATCGCGTCTGGCGCGCCATCGAGGCCGAGCAGCCGTCGCTCGAGACGCTCTACGAAGCGGGCCTTCGCCGTCGTCGCGAGCGGGGGCGCTTCGACGCTTCGGTGCGGGGCGCGAGGGTCGACCTGCGTGGCGACCACGTGCTCGCGCTGGCCGCGTCGCGCGCGGTGCTCGCCGAGGGACACGCGGTGCTCGCCGAGGGCGCCGACGCGCTGGATGGGCTGCTGCATCCTCCGACCACGTTGGCCGCGCCGATGCGCGGTCGCGAGGGCCTCCGGGGTGTGCTCGTGGCCGACAACCGCTTCACGGGCCGGCCGCCGGATCCCGTCACGCGCCTCGTCTTCGAGATGGTCGCCGACCACGCGGGCCGCGCGTTGTTCTCGGCCGACCGCTTCGCGCAGGTCGCCGCGGAGGCGCGCATCGACGCCCTCACCGGGCTCGACACGCGGCGCGTCGGGTTCGCGCTCCTCGAGCACGCGGTCGGGGTCGCGCTCGCCGAACGACGCGCGCTCGGCTTGCTCGTGCTGGACGTCGACCACTTCAAGCACGTCAACGACACCTACGGTCATCCGATCGGTGACGCGGTCCTCGCGGAGGTCGCGCACCGCGTGCGCAGCGCGCTCCGCCGCGGTGAGCGCGCGTTTCGCTACGGCGGCGAAGAGATCGTGGTGATCGTGGAGGACGGGACCCTCGACGCGACCTTCCGCGCAGGAGAGCGCCTCCGCGCCGCGGTCGCGAGCGGCCCGATCGAGGTCGGTTTCACCGAGGTCGGGCGCGTGGCGATCGGAACCGTCGCCAGCACGGCCGAGACGCGGCGGGCGATCGAGGTCACGTGCTCCGTCGGCGTGGCCGCGACTCCGCCGGAGCCCGCCGACGCCGTCACCTTGTTGCGCGCGGCGGACGACGCGCTCCTCCGGGCGAAACGCCGGGGTCGCGATCGCGTCGAGCGCTCCGACGAGATGGACGCTTTCGTGCTTCGCGACGAATGATCTCGACGGCGAGCGGGACGCGCGCCTCGGAAACTCTTGACTCGCCGAGGGCCACGGCTAAGGTTGCGCGCCTTCGACGCCGCGGCGTTCGAAGTCTTCGTCGGAGCTGCTTGACGAGGCCCCGCGCCGAGGCTAGCTCTCCGCTCCCCGAAACGCCGTATCCGGATCGTCTCCGGCCAGCGACCAGGGTTCAAATCGGAATCTGCCATCTTAGCTCAGTCGGTAGAGCAGCGGTTTCGTAAACCGCAGGTCACCGGTTCAAGTCCGGTAGATGGCTCCAAATCAAACGAACCGGGTGTGGACGAGAGTCCCACCCGGTTCGTGCGTTTCAGGCCCCGATCTCAGTCCCAGTGCTCCGCGATGTACGTCACCGTCTGATCGACGGCGGGCGTGCGGTCCGGGGCGGCGAGGAGCTGCGGGGCCACGAGCCCGGTCGCGAAGGCCGCCGCGAGCGCGAGCGTCTTGGCGTCGCGCGTGCGTTGGGAGGCGAAGATCCATGCGCCGATCGCTATCGCGGCGAGCGGGAGCAGCGACGCCGCCGCCGGTGCGCCCCACGCGAGAAGCGGGTTGTCGGGGACGCGTCCGGCTTCGAGGAGCGTGGGGAAGAGGTGCGCGAGCGGCCAGTCGAGATCCGGAGGCACGTGGGGATAGAGGCTCGGGATGCCGCCCGTGACGAGCGATGCGGCCATCGCGCCGAGCGCGAGGCCGTGAGCCAGGGGTCGGCGTCGACGCGCGAGCTCGTCGAGGGCGAGGGCGGACGCGACGGCGACGAAGGGGAGGGTGACGACGAGGTAGCGCGGGCCGATGACCCAGCCGCCTTCCCAGTTGTTCATCAAGCAGATGACGAGGTAGGTCGTGGTGCACGCGAAGAGCGCCACCGCGGTGGGGAAGCGCGCGCGGCGCCATGCGACGACGACTCCGAACACCGCGAACGCGAAGAAGGGGGTCGTGGCGAAGAGACCGAGGCGTGGATGGAAGAGGAGCTTCCACGCGGCGTCGAGACGAAACGCATCGGCGCCGAAGAAGCCGCTCTCGTGGCCGGCGCGAAGGCCTTCGGTCTCGACGTAGAGGTGACCCGGGGAGAACGGGCTACCGAAGGCGCTCGCTTGGAAGTGCATCACGACGAGCACGGGCACGAGCGCGCCCGCGCCGAACGCCACGAGGCGCCCGAGGTAGCGCAGACGCGCGCGGCCGATCGTCGCGTCGTGCGCGCGTGGGCGGAGCGCGACGAGCGCGTAGACGCAGAGCGCGAGGGTGACGAAGAAGCAGGGGTACTCGAGCGCGGTGGTCGCGGTCGCGAAGAAGCCGGCGAGGAGCACGCGCCACCACGCGTGCGCGGCGAGGCACGGGCGAGCGTGCGCGCCGTGTGCGACGGAACGAGGGCCCCGATGCGCGTCGAAGAGGAGCGCGAAGGCGAGGAACGCGCTGGCGGCGCTCGTGGAGTGGCTCGCGAGCATCCAGGAGTAGCCGAGCAGCACCGAGCCGAGCGCGGTGGCCACGAAGGTCGCGTCGCGCACCACGGGCGAGCGCACGCGCGCGCCGAGCCAGCGGTGGAAGAAGACGAAGAACGCGAGCATGGGCAGGCCGCTGGCGAAGAGGCGCATCCACCAGAGGCCATCGTCGCGCTGCATGGGCGCGTCGCGAAGCGCGCGGGCGATCGCATAGCCGGGGACGGCCATCCAGCTCGCGAGGGGCGCCTTCACGCTGTAGTAGCGCCGGTGGTGATCGCGCTCGGTGCGACCCGAGCAGGGCGCGAGCGTGCCGTCCGGGGCGTGGTCGACGCAGGCGGCGTCGTTGGTCCAACCCCAGCGCGCGCGGAAGCGGCTGATCTCGTACCCGCCCTCTTCGACGAGCGCGGCGGTCATGTAGACGCGCACGTTCTCGTTGGGGTTGTTGAGCTGCGGGTAGTGCGGAAAGACGTAGAGCCACGCCCCCGCGAAGAGGGCGCTGGCGAGGAGCGTGCGGCGCCAGGTGGGGATGGCGCGAGCTTCGCGCACGCTCGCGGCGGAGCGTGAGGTCGATGGCTCGGACGACGTGGTCTTCGGCGCGGTCGACGTGGGCTCCGGCTCGGTCTGCGGCGCCGTCGGCGATGGCGACGCGTTCGGCTCGCGCAGGCCCGCGTTCGGCTCGCGCGCGTCCACGCCTGGGTCGTCGTTCCGAGGCCGGCCCGTCACGGCGCGGAGCGTAGTCGCACACCGGCCGAGCGCGAGCCGCCAAGTCGGCGGCTGACCCCGCCGACTGGGGCGACAAGTCGGCGGCTGACCCCGCCG
>CALKVR010001383.1 GCA_938004815.1 uncultured Polyangiaceae bacterium
CCCTCTCCCTCTCCCTCCCGCCGCTCTCTCCCCCTCGTTCTCTCCCTCCTCCTGGTCCCTCTCGGCATCGCGATCGGCTATTTCGCGCGCGGCTCGTCAGCCCCGTCTGCGCCGGTCGCGCCCGCAGCCACGGGCGTCGCGACGGAGCCGACGCCGCGCGCCGAGCCGACCGTCACGGCGGCGCCCGCAGGCTCGCCGCCTGCGCTGGCGGCGACGCCCGCAGACACCAGCTCGGCCAGCCCGACGACCAAGCCGACGGGCCGCCCTGCTGGCTGGCCCCCGCAGCCGGCGCCCGGCCCGATCGATCCCGACGCGCCTTTGCCTAGGTGAAGCTGGTTCGCGCGACCGGTTGCCTAGCAACGGCCGGCGCAGCGCAAGGTTCTGCGTAGCCGGTCGCCCCGAACCAGGAACACCAGCGGCGTTGTTCGTCGAACGATGCGGCACGCTCGTTGCTCGACGGAGGGCATGAACCTCAAAGTCCTCTCGCTGCTTGCCGCCAGCTTGGTCATCTCACCCGTAGGCTGTGGGCTCGAGAGCACCGAGTCCGAGGAAGACGAGGAGGTCTACGAGTCCGTCGACGAAGACGATGGGGTCGAGCAAGAGCTCGCCGACGACGCGGCACCGACCGACGCGCAAACCGCGGCGACGAGGCACCAAGCCAACATCAAGTTTGGGGACATCTCCCCGTAGTCGGTGACGGGCACGGTCTTTCGCGCTCGAGACGAGCGGACCGGCGGGGTGGTGGCGATCAAGGTGCTGGCTTCCGTCGATCCGGATGGCCTCGCTCGCCTCGAGCTCGAGATCGCGCGTGATCTCGAGCACCCTGCCGTCATTCGAGCGCTCGATGGGGGGCGATCCGAGACGGGTGAGGCCTACCTGGGTCATGGGGTGGCTCGGGGGCGTGACGCTGCGCGAGCGCTTGCGTCATGACGAGCTGACGTTGGAGCAGTCGCTAGCCGTCGCGGCGCGCGCGCGGCCGGGCTGGCTTGCGCCCACGAGCGTGGCGTCATTCATCGTGACGTCAAGCCACGATTCTGGGCGTCTCGAAGCGTTCCTGCGGTGGTACGTGATGTGGACCGCGTTCGAGAGACCAGAGGACGCTCCACCGTTCGAGCGGTCGTTCGCGGGTCAACGCGGCATCGCGCTGCGAAGCGACAACCGTGTGCTTTTCGTCATGGTCGCCAGCATCAATCTTCCGGAGACGGCACGCTGTACGCAAGATGCCGCAGATATCCTCACGCGTTGAGCGGCATGGCGGGCCGGTCTACGATGATCGGCGGTGACAATCCGCTTCGCTCCCTCGTTCGAGCGAGCGTCGCGCGCCCTCGGCGCGGTCCTCCTCTGCGTGAGCCTCGTCGCGGCGTCCGACGCGCTCGCCGACCGTCGCGCGATGCGCCCGGACGCGAAGAAGCTCCTCGACCGTGGGCTCTCGCTCTACGAGAAGGGCTCGTACGACGAAGCCTCCGCCGTCCTGCGCGAGGGCTTGGCCCTCGATCCGCACCCCGACTTCTACTACGCGCTGGGGCAGTCCGAGCGCCGCGCTGGCAGGTGTGAGGCCGCGTCCGAGGCGTACCTCGCGTTCCTCGCCACCAACCCACCGAAAAAGGAGGCGGAGCTCGCCCGGTCGAACCGAGACCGTTGCGAGCCGCGCCCCGCGCCCGACCCTCCGCCACCGGCCCCGACCCCCAGCGAGCCGCCTGCTGCGGCGCCGTCGCCTGCCGAGCCGCCGCGCGACGGCGCGTCTTGGGAGCGCGACGGCGCCTTCATCGGCCTGCTCACTTCGGGCGCCCTCACCGCCGCCTTCGGCGCGGTCGCCCTCGGTGTCGGCGAGCACGAGGCGCGCTCGGCCGACACGGCCCCGGATATCGAAGCGTTTCGTGAGGTGGGTCCCCGCGTCGACGCGTGGCGCATCGCGGGGAGCGTTTCGCTCGGCGTCGGCGCCGCGGTCGTGGCCGGCTCGGTTGCGCGAGCCGTCGTCGTCTCGGGCCGCGATGGGGCCTCGGTCGGCCTCGTGATCGGGCCGGGTCACGTCGGTCTGTCGGGGCGCTTCTGATGCGCGTCGTGCGCGCGGTCGCGGTAGTCGCTATCGGGGTCGGCTCCGCCGCCGCCGCGAGCTGTGCCGGGGTTCCGGATGTCTTCCGCTGCACCGCCGATGAACAGTGTCGCGCCGGAGACGCACCCGGGCTCTGCGAGGTCGACGGCTTCTGTAGCCAGCCGGATACGGCCTGTGGGACGGGGCGCCGGTACGCCCCCGAATCCGCCGACAAGAGCGGTGCGTGCGTCGAGCCCTGGCTCTTCGTCACCGGCGGTCCATTCGCGGACACCGAGCCCGTGCTCGCGCTCGACCGCGCGGGTCGCCTGCACCTCGGCGTTTCTTTCGTCGACCAGACGCGTGTCGGCGATCAACAGATCTTGAGCGCGGGGCTGGGTGACTTCTATCTCGCCGAGCTCGATCCGTTGCGCGGGCGCCTCATCGGGGTCGAGGCGTTCGGCAGCGCCGGGTACGACGAGCTCCACGCGATCGCCCGCTACGGGGCGGAGGACATCCTCGTGGCCGCCAGCATAGAAGGCGCGATCGCGATCGACGGCGCCACCGCCGACGGGCCGGGGATGATGATCGCGCGTCGCGGCACCCGCCCGTGGGCGGGTGTGACGCGACCGACGGCGGGCTACCTCTATCCCACCGCGATATCGGAGGATGGGTCGCTCGGCCGCGTGGTCGTCGCCGGGGCGATGGCGTCGTTCGATGCAAACGATGCTGTCATTGACTTTGGCGTCAGCGTCGAAGAGGGGCCGCAGGTCTTGATCGCGCCGTCCACGTTCGATAGCGAGTTTCCGGAGCAGGGCTTCGTCGCGATGTTCGAAGGCGACGGGCGGATCGCGACCGCGCAGACCGCGCGCGCGAACGGGAGCTCGGGCCTTTGCGAGGCGGTGGCGGTCGACCCGAACGGCGTGCTCGTGGCCACCTGCCTCTCGTTCGCAGCCGACGACCTCGATCGTGAAGACCCGCTGGGGCTCGCCCAGATCAGCGCGAGCTGGCAACTGCCTGACTTGCTCTCCGAGTTCGAGTCGAACGAGCTCACGAGCTTTTCGGCCATAGCCTACGGCCCGGGGCCGGCCCTGTTCGTGGCGGGCACGTGCTTCGGCGCGTGCGCGCTCCCGGGGGCGAGCGATGGAGGTGCCGAGACGATCGTCGATGCCCCGCCCGGCTCGCTCATCGTCGTGCGCGCGACCGCGGACGAGTCGAGCGAGTTTTCGCTGGTCACGAGCTGGGTAG
>CALKVR010001384.1 GCA_938004815.1 uncultured Polyangiaceae bacterium
GTTGAAGAAGCGCATCCTTTCGGCCGCCGACCACATCGGGTCGCTCCTCGCCGAGGAGTGCGGCAAGCCCTTCGAAGAGGCCGTGCTCTCGGAGGTCGTCCCGTGCGGCGACCTCGCCGACTACTGGACGACCAGCATCGAAGAGCTCCTCGCCCCCGAGACGCTGGAGCTCGATCCGATCGCGTTCCCCAGCAAGCTCGCGCGCGTATACCGTGAGCCGCGGGGGGTGGTCGGCCTCATCTCGCCTTGGAACTACCCGGTCGCGATCCCGCTCCGCACGCTCTTGCCGGCCTTGCTCGCCGGCAACGGCGTCGTCTTCAAGCCGAGTGAGGTCACGCCGCGGGCGGGGGAGCTGGTCGCGTCCTTCTTCGAGGGGCTCGTGCCCGACGGGCTGCTCGGCCTCCTGCAGGGTGGGGGAGACGAGGGCGCGGCACTGGTTCGCTCGGACGTCGACGCGGTCGTGTTCACCGGAAGCGTCGCGACCGGAAAGAAGATCGCCGCCGCTTGCGCCGAGCGGCTCGTTCCATGCGCCCTCGAGCTCGGCGGCAAAGACGCCGCGATCGTCCTCGCCGATGCTCCCATCGAGCGGACCGCTCGCGGCCTCTTGTGGGGCGCGTTCACGAACGCCGGGCAAAACTGCTCGTCGATCGAGCGCGTCTACGTCGTGCGCTCCATCGCGCCGGCGCTCGAGAAGCGCGTGGTCGAGCTGGCCAAGGAGCTTCGCGTCGGCGCCGACGTCGGGCGCGTGACGACCGAGCGCCAAGCGGCGACGGTGCGCGCCCACGTGACGTCGGCGGTCGACGCGGGGGCCGAGATCCTCGCTGGCGAGGTCCCCGCAGAGGGTGAGGTGCGGATCGGCCCGATCGTTCTTTCCGTGAAAGATGACAGCTCCGACATCATGACCGAAGAGACCTTCGGGCCCGTCCTGCCCATCGCGGTCGTCGACGACGAAGAAGAGGCCATCCGTCGCGCCAACGCCTCGCGCTACGGGCTCACCGCCAGCGTCTGGACGAAGCGCACCGCCCACGGCCACGCCGTCGCGAGGCGGCTCCGCGCCGGCGTCGTGACGGTGAACAACCACTCGTTCACCGCCGCGATCCCGTCGGCGCCGTGGTCCGGGGTGGGCGAGTCGGGGTTCGGCGTCACGAACGGCCCTCACGCGCTCGGCGAGCTCGTCCGGCCGCGGCTCGTGCTCGAGGACAAGAGCGCCCTCGCGCGCGAGGTCTGGTGGTACCCGTACTCCGAGACCCTCCGTCGCCTCGCGCTCGCGATGGCAGCGTTCCGAGGGGGCGCCGGACCGACAGGCCGGCTCATCGCCCTCTTTTCGCTCATCGTCCTCTTGCCGAAGCGTCTCTTCGAAAAGACCGCCGGCGCGACGGAGAAGTCATGAGCGCACCGCGACCCCTCGTTCTGCTCTCCAACGACGACGGCTTCTCGGCGCCCGGTCTGATCGCGCTTCGAGGGGCCCTCGCTCGCTTCGCCGACGTCATCGTGTGCGCGCCCGAGACGAACCAGAGCGCGACGAGCCACTCGCTCACCCTCCACCGCATCCTGCGGCTGCGCGCGGCGGCGCAGGGCATTTTCTCCGTCGACGGCACGCCCGCCGACTGCGTCTACGTCGCGCTGAACTCGGGGGACCGCGTGCTGCCCCGCATGCCCGATCTCTGTGTCTCGGGCATGAACCACGGCCTCAACCTCGGCCTCGACGTCTTCTACTCGGGCACCGTGGCGGCCGCGCGTGAAGCCGCCCTCCGCGGCGTACCCTCGGTGGCCGTCTCGGCCGATGTCGCCGCAGACCGCGAGGCCGCCGCCGAAGTCGGCGCGCGCGTCGCGCGTGCGCTCTGGGAGTCGACCCGTGGCGCGCCGCGTGGGGTGCTCCTCAACGTCAACGTCCCGCCCGGCGACCGCTGGGCGCTTCGCGCGACCCGGCTCGGCCAGCGCGTCTACGGCGCCGAGGTCGTCTACCGCACCGACCCCCGCGGGGGCGAATACCTCTGGATCGGCGGCTCGAACGCCACCCACCACGATGCGCCGGGCTCGGACACCGAGGCCTACGACGCGGGCGCGGTCGGGGTCACGCCGCTCGGCCTCGACCTCACCGACGCGAGCGGGGCCGACGGCGCGACGGCGATCGTGCGGGCGGCGGAATAGGGCCCGCTCTCTACCGCGCCTCGATCCCTGCCACGTCGGCGACGACGCGCGCCGCGCGCATGCTCGAACCGCCGTTGTCGACGGGGAACGTGATGCGCACGCCGCCCGCGCCGTCGCTCCCTACCGTCGCGCCGTACCGCTGAAGCTCGGGCTCGAGATCGGTCGTCTTGGCTTTCAGCATCTTGGCGGCGAGGTCGTCGTACAGGCTCGGGCCGGGGCTGAACCCGTGGGAGTAGAGCGCGGGCTCGTTGATGATCGCCACGTCGGAGTAGGCGCCGATCGCGAAGAGGAGCGACGTCGCGGCGTGGGGTAGGTCGCGCCCGCGGAACCAGAGACCGACGTCGTGGACCTTCAGGTGTGCGCAGCGAAGATAGAGCGCGCCGGCCTGCGCCTTGGCGCTCTCGAACGCGCGGTCGGCCGCCTTGGTCAGCCGGCCTGCGCCCTCGAGCTCGAACGCCTGCGTGACGACCGGGCCGGCGAGCCGAACCACGACGCCCTCGCTCGCGGTTCGCTCGCGGGCCACCAAGGTGTCGATCTCGCTCCGACTCGCCGGGTCGTCTCCGCGCAGCGCGAGGAGGTCGAGAGACTGCGCGTCGATGGTCTCGCCGGCCTTCGGCCGCAGCCAGAGCTCGGCGACCCAACCGTCGCGCGAGAGCCCGAGCGCTTGCCCGCCTCCGCGGACGCGGCGACGCAGCGCTTCGCACGCCTCGGGGTCGGCGACGCCGATCGCGGCCGGCTTGGTCACGGGGGCAGCAGCGGGCGGCTTGCGGAGCATCATGTATGCGCCCCCGGCGACGAGCACCGCCACGATCAAGAGGAGCGGTACCAGGATCGGCCCGAGCGGCCGGTGCTCCTCGACGACGACGTGGGGTCGATCGACCTCGAACCGCGGGCTCGGCCCCGGGGGGAGATCGAAGCGC
>CALKVR010001385.1 GCA_938004815.1 uncultured Polyangiaceae bacterium
GTCGCGAGAAAGCGCGCCTTCTCGTTGCGGATTTCGAGGCCGCGCACGAGCGTCGCCTGCACGTCGTCGCCGAGCGCCTCGGTCAGCCACCGCAGGCGGAGCACCCCGCCGACCGCGAAGGCCGCCGCGGCCAGGACCAGGAACAGGCCGAGCACCACCGAGCCGCGAGCGAGCGGGCTGGTCTCGGCGATGGCCTTGCCCGAGAACCCGGTGACCGTGATCACGATGCCGCTGAGCGAGAGCATGACCTGGGTCCTGAGCACGAGCACCCCGAGCTGGTTCTGGATGATCTCGAAGGCGCGGAGCTGATTCTGCTCACAGAGCGCGAGGATTCGCGCCGCCTCGTTCGCCTCGCCGGCCATCCCGGTCTCATACCTCTCGGCCGCCGGATGGCCGAGTTTCGGACAAAGGGCGGAATGCGGTGGGGCGCGCGGCGCGTAGAGCGGCCGTGAGGGTGGCGTGCCTGCTTCTCGTCGGTTCTGGCCTGGCCGGGTGTGCGCCGGTCGCCGCTCCCGCCCAGCCGGCGGCGCGTGCGGCCCCACCGGAGGTCGAGCGCCCCGCCTACGCGGGCGATCCGCTCGCGATCGCGTTCGAGGTCGCGCAAGCGCGCACCGACGCGGCGCCGCCCCCCGTCGAGCGGCCGTTCGTAGCGCCCGCCCGCCGTGAGCCGACCGTCGATCCGATGGAGTTCACCCACAACCCGCCTCCCCGCTTCGCCAGGGTGTTCGAGGCGCGCCGACAGTTTCACTTCATCGTCGTCGACGACGTCGACCCGCACGGCGAAGAAGGCAGGCGCGCGCGCAGTCGCACGAGCGTCACGTGCACGGTCCAAGAGAGCCGCGAGCTCGACGGCATGGTCGGCGCGCAGCTCGCGTGCTTCCACGGGAGCAGCGAGACCGACGACGGTCCGAGCTTTCCCCTCGCGTTCGTGTCGGCTCCCGGCGGCATCTGGATGCCGAGCTCACTGCCCGCCACCCAGGCCGCCGCCGGCGATCTGATCCACCTGCCGCCGACATTGGCGGAGTTTCCCAAGGCGCGGAAGCACGTCTACGACCGACCAGGGATGTTCGAAGACGAAGTCGATCGCTGCACGCAGCGCGTGGAGGTCGCGGGCGAGTCGACCTGCTACGAAGAGACGTGCCATCTCGCGCAGGGATACGGCGACACCAAGCTCCGGGTTTGCTTGTCGAGCCGCGGGGTCGAGTTCCTCCAGATGGAGAACCTCGAGGGACCGCGGATCACGAAGTGGCAGCTGCAGAGGACCGAGCTGCCGCCGGAGCCCGAGAGCGGCTGTCACGGGTGACCTCGTCTCCAGACCGGGCCCGCGTTAGCGGATTGTCGGCGTGATCGACGAAGACCCCTGATTTCGCGACGCGAGAGGTGGCTCGGCGGTTGCACGAGGCGGGCCCATGCGCCTGGACCGGAAGCTCACGTCGCTCCTTTTCTCTCTGCTCGCGGCGGGGGCATGCTCCGACGAGTCCGTCGAGCCGACCGATGACGGAGAGGGCGCAGGCGACACCGGCGGAGGCGATGTCGGGGGATCGGGCGGCGCCGAGCCGCTGCCTCATCCGAGCGTCCACTTCTTCGTCGACGAGCGGCCGCACGACACGAGCGACGTCGAAGTGGAGACCGACTCCGCTCGTTGGGGCGATCCGATTCGCGTCGTCGTCCGGGGCGTGCTCGAGGGACGGCGCGTCCGCGTGGAGACGTCGCTCGGATCGTGGGCCATCTTCGAGGCGGCTGCGGACCAGACGGTGGACCTCGGGCGCGACGCGCCCGTCGAGGGGACGTGGGGGCGCGCCGACACCGACGGCATCTTCTGGTCGGCACCACCGGATGGTCTGGTGTTCGACTTCGACGTCACCGTCACCGACGCGGACACGGCCGAGCCGCTCGCCACCGGATCGTTCTCGCGCAAGCCGGTGAACGTCGACGTCGACGCGACCGCGATCGCAGACGGGACGCGCGTGGGGACGCTCGTGCGCCCGAGCGCACCCACGAACGGAAAGCGGCCCGCCATCCTCGCGTTCGGCGGATCCGAGGGCGGCACCGGCTCGGGAGAGTTCTTCGCGTACTACCTGGCGCAGCTCGGGTACGTGAGCTTTGGCGTCGGGTACTTCGCGGCGCCCGGCGTGCCCGCGCAGCTCGAGCGCGTTCCGCTCGAGATCCTGGAGGACGACCTCGCGTTCCTCGCGTCGCAGCCCGACGTCGACCCGGACCGTATCGCGGTGCTCGGCGGCTCGCGCGGCGGCGAGCTCGCGCTCATCCTCGGCGCGGGCTTTCCCGACATGGTGAGCGCGGTCGTCGCGCAAGTGCCGAGCGGGTACGTGTGGGGCGCGACCTCGGGCGCGCCCGTCACCGCGTGGACGCGAGGCGGCGTCGACGTGCCGTTCGTACCGTCATCGGGCGCTTTCGCGGAGACCTACGTGAAGGACGGCGAGACCTACTACGTCTCGACGCCCTCGTTTCACGCCGACATCGCGGCGGCGACACCGGGCGAGCTCGACGCGGCGACGACGCGTGTCGAGGATGCGTCCGGCCCGGTGCTGCTGCTCGCGGGGGCGGGCGACAACCTGTGGCCGTCCTGTGACCTCGCCGCGGTCGCGTTCGATCGTCTCGTCGCGAGCGGCCACGTCGACGAGCACGGCGACGAGATGCATTGCTTCGCCGACGCAGGGCACTTCATCGTGTTCCCGCCCGGGCAGTCGACGCTCGACAGCACCGCCTACTACCACCCGACGTACGACGTATGGTTCGACGTGGGCGGCACGCCCGAGGGCAACGCGGCGGCCGAGCGAGCCGGCAACACCGCGCTCCGCGCGTTCCTCGAGCGCGCGCTCGGGCGCGCCAACTGACGTGCTCTCGGTACATCGTCTTACGCGAAGAAACTTCGCGGACGATGTACTAGTCTTCGGACGAGGGAGGCGCCTCGCCCGAGGGGACCTCTTGCGAGCTCGGGATCTCGTCGTCGTGACCGTGGTGCGAGTCGGAGAAGTGGTTCGCGAACGAGCGCGTCGCGCGGCGGGTGCGCACGAACTCGGCGAAGGCGACGATGGTGTCGAGATCGCGCGGCCCGAGCGACTCGCTGATCTCTCGCAGCGTCTTGCGCAGCGACTCGGCGCTGCGGCCACGGCGGTCGGCCGGCCGCGGCGCGGCCTCGGGCGCGGGCTCACCGGGAGCCGACGGCTCGGCCTTGGGCGGCTCGGGCGTCCACACCGGGCGGGCGACCGGAGAGAGCGCGTGCGCGGAAAGCCAGGCCTCCATGAAGATGCGGAGGCGCTCGGACCGGAACGAGAACCAGCGCTCGCGCTCTGGGCCATAGGCCATCAGCACGTCTTTGAAGCGGCGGAACGCGCCCTTGCCGTCGATCGCTTGGGTGAGCTTGCCCTGCAGATCCGGGTCCTCGACCATCGGGATGTAGCGCTCCATCCAGCGGTATTGCTCGCGCGAGCTGACCGGATCGATGCGCAGGTAGTTGGTGTCGGCGGCGATGCGCGCGTGCATCTGCGGATCGGCGATGCCGTCGACGATCCGGAGCACGTCGCCCGTCACGAGATGGAGGTACGAGTGCACCTCGGGCGCGTTGTTTTCGAACGCGTCCTCGAGCGCCTCCCAGTCGACCGGCACGTCGCGCGTCGGCGTGCCCGGCGCGACCTGCATCGGAATCGACGTCTCCTCGGCGGAGAGGTCCTCGGGCTCGTTGCGGGTAACTCGTCGAAGCGGTGGTCTCATCGGAGCAGACGGGCCGAGAACGGAGCCGGCAGAATCCTGAGGGGAGGGAACATCGATGACTACGCGGCGAAGGGCCGCTGAGTGTTGACGATTCATATCACCGTCTCTCTTGGTATGCAGGGACAACCGGGCCGGCCCGTTCGACATTCCAGCCCACGGTTCGGAAGCGCTCTGTGACGAGCACGGGACGAGCCAAGCCGTCCGGCGGTCGGACCGGGGCTCTGGCGGCGCCAGCGCTGGCCGCCGGCGCTGGGCACCCGTGCACGGGTGAGGTCAGGCCGAGCGTGCGCGCCGAACCGCGTCTTGCCAGCCCGCGACGGCCCGTTCCCGCTCGGCCGGGGTGAACCGGCCCCCGAAAGTCCGCTCCACCTTGGCCATCCGCGCGGCTTCGGCCGGGGTCTTGAAGAGCCCCACGCCCACGCCGGCGAGCATGGCAGCGCCCCGCGCCGTCGACTCGAGCTCGGCCGGTCGCTCGATCGTAACGCCCGTGATGTCGGCTTGGAACTGCATGAGGAGGTCGTTCGCGGCAGCCCCGCCATCCACGCGCAGCTTGGCGAGCGGGCGGCCGAGATCGTCCGCCTGGGCCGAGAGGAGATCGGCGACCGAGAAGGCGATGCCTTCGAGCGCGGCCCGCGCGATGTGGGCCTTGGTCGTCCCCCGGGTGATCCCGGTGATGAGCCCGCGCGCGTGGGCGTCCCAGTGCGGGGCGCCAAGACCCGTGAGCGCGGGGACGAACACGACGCCGTCGGTCGACGGGACGCTCGCCGCCAACGCCTCGACCTCGGCGGCGCTCTGGATGATGCCGAGCCCGTCGCGGAGCCATTGCACGGCCGCGCCGGCGATGAACGCGCTGCCCTCGAGCGCGTACGAGACACGGTCGCCGACTTGCCACGCCACGGTCGCGAGCAGGCCGCGCTTGCTGGCGAGCGGCGTCTCGCCGACGTTCGTCAGCGCGAAGGCCCCCGTCCCGTAGGTGCACTTCGAGTCGCCCACCCCGAAGCAGGCCTGTCCAAAGAGCGCCGACTGCTGGTCGCCCGCGATCCCGGCGATGGGGAGGCCGTCGGGGAGGCCGGGGAAGCCCCTGGTGGTGGCGATGCGCGTCGCCGACGCGACGATCTCGGGGAGGATGGCGCGCGGCACCCGGATGAGCTCCATCATCGCGTCGTCCCAGGCCCGCGTCGCGAGGTTCATCAGCATCGTGCGCGAGGCGTTGGTCACGTCGGTGACGTGCGCCGCCCCGGCGGCCAGCCCGCCCCCCGTCAACTTGTAGACGAGGTAGGTGTCGATCGTCCCGCCCGCGAGCTCGCCCTTTTCTGCGCGGGCGCGCGCGCCGGGGACGTTGTCGAGGAGCCACGCGAACTTGGTCCCGCTGAAGTACGGGTCGATGACGAGCCCGGTGGTCTCGCGGACGCGCGCTTCGTGGCCGCCCGCCTTGAGCTGGTCGCACGCGGGCGCGGTGCGCCGGTCCTGCCAGACGATCGCGCGGTGGATGAGCTTGCCCGTCGCGCGATCCCAGATCAGCGTCGTCTCGCGCTGGTTCGTGATGCCGAGCCCGGCCAAACGTGACGCCTGGATGTTGCCCTTCTCCAGCGCGGCGCCGACGCTCTTGACGACGCTGGCCCAGATCTCGTCGGCGTCGTGCTCGACCCAACCCGGCTGCGGATAGTGCTGAGCGAACTCGACGGTGTGGCGGCTCAGCGTGCGGCCGTCGGCGTCCATGACGAGCGCCGTCGAGCCGGTGGTTCCCTGATCGATCGCGAGGAGTAGATCAGCGGCCATGGCTGGCCCCCTTTCTCAGTGTTTGACGACGCCGAGCGCACGCTCGAGCCGCCCGTAGGCGGACTTCAAGCCCTTGAACCGGTCGGCCTGCATGCGGGCGAGGTCCTCGAGCTTGCGGTTGAGATCGAGGAGCTGCTCGCCGGTGCGCGTCTGGGCGCGCTGCGAGCCGGAGAGGGTGTTGACCATGTTCGAGATCTGCTCGATCGCGGCGGTGATCTGCCGGCCGCCACGCGCCTGCTCCTGGCTCGAGCGCTCGACCTGCTGCGTTATCATCCGCATCTTCTCGGCGCTCTTCATGATCTGGTCCGAGCCGCGGGCCTGCTGCGCGGTCGCGGCCGCGATCTGCTGAACCGTCTCGGCGATGCGGCCGATGGCGTCGGTGACCTGCTTGGACCCCTTGGCCTGCTCGACGGTAGCGCGCGCGATGGCGCGGACCATCGTCGTCGACTTCTGCGAGCTCTCGAGGATCTTTTTCAGGGCGCGCTCGGCCTCGTTCGAGACCTCGACACCGCGCGAGACGTTCTGGGCGCCGCGCTCGACGGCGTTGATGGCGTTCCGCGACTCGGCCTGGATCGTCTTGATGAGCTCGGCGATCTCTTTCGTGCTGCCACCGGCGCGCTCGGCCAGGTCCTTGATCTCGTCGGCCACGACCGCGAAGCCCTTGCCGTGCTCGCCGGCCTGGGCCGCGATGATGGCGGCGTTCAGGGCGAGCAGGTTGGTCTGCTCGGCGACGTCGTCGATGACGGCCAGGATTTGCCCGATCGCCTCGATCCGCGTGTTGAGGTTCGAGATGACGGCGACGGCCTCTTGGCTCGACTCGCGGATGCGGTTGATCTCGCTGATCGTCTTGAGGATGGCTTCGGCGCCGCGCTCGGCGTCGAGGGCGACCTCTTCCGACAGGCGCGCCGTCTCGTTCGCGTTGGTCTGAACCTGGTCGATCGAGACATCCATCTCGTTCATCGACGAGCTCGTCTCTTCGGCCGTGAGCGAGAGGGCGTCGATGTTTCGGGCGACCTCGCGGATCGAGTACGCCATCTCTTCGATCGAGGTGGCCGTCTCGCGGACGCTGGTCGCGAGCTCGCCGACGTTCTGGGCAACCTCTTCGTTGGTGGTCGTCATCTCGAGGATGCTCGAGCTCGACTCTTCGGCGCTGGTCGCGAGCGTCTCGATCGACTGGTAAATTTCGAGGAGCGACTGATTCGCGGCGCGGACGTAGCCGCCGAACTCGGCCGCGATCTGGGTGAGGGCGGGGATGACGCCGTCGACCTCGACGACCGCCTCACCCACCGTGCCGACGCTCTCGGTGACCTCGGGGGGCGAGCCGGCCGACTTCGCGCCGTCGGCGCGCGCGCGCTCGACGTCGCGCTTGGCGGTCTCGACCTCACGCTCGGCCTTCTTGAGCATCGACTGGAGCTCGGTGCGCTCTTTGCCGATCTCGTCGAGCTTCGTGTCGAGCTCGGCGCGCTCTTCGGCGATTCGTTCGACCTCTTCGAAGAGAGACGTCAGCTCGGCCGACGCGCCCTCGGGCGTGCGGGGCGCGCGACCGCGGCGCAGATCACGGAGCGCGTCGCCGATGGGACCAAGCGCGGCGCCGCCGCCACCCTGCGCCTGCGTCAGAAAGACCATCGTCGCGATGACGCCGTAGATGAGGAAGAACGCGAACGTGTAGGCGGGATAGCTGGGCGCGAGCAGGCCGAGCAAAAGCGCCGGCGCGAGCAGCAAGCCGACCGGAAGGGCGAGGCGGGGGGCCATTTACCGTGCGCGAGACTAGAAGCCAGACCCCCACCGGGGCAAGCCTGTGCTCGACCACTTCCCAGCCGGGGCGAAAACGCTACACTCGCGTCCGCCCTCCGGGGTCTGTGCTGCCCGCGTCCCTGCCGGACGGGGGCCCCAGTAGGTCATCTCTCAGGAGTCCTTCATGTCGAATCGCCTGCTTGTGTTTGCTCTCGTTGCTGCCGGTGCCGCCAGCATGACCCTCGCGGTCGGCTGCGGCGACGACTCCTCCACGGGGGGGTCCGACTGTTCGACCGTCAAAGGCTACGCGGAGCTGAGCTCGGCGTTCTCGAAGTGCACCAACTGCCATTCGTCGACGCTCACGGGCGCCGCCCGCAACGCCGCCCCCGTCGGCACCGACTACGACACCTACGACCTCGCCAAGCCCCACGCGCAAAAGATCAACGATCGCGTGACCGACGGCACGATGCCCCAGCCCGGTTTCCCGCAGCTCCAGGGCACCGAGAAAGAGGACCTGCTCGCCTGGTCGTCGTGCGGCGCGCCTCCCTGATCGGGCGGCTCGTTTCAGGTTGTTCGGGGCGCGGTTTCGTGTAACTTGCCGCGCCTCTCAGGAGAGGTGGCCGAGTGGCCTAAGGCACGTGCTTGCTAAGCACGCGTAGGGGAAACTCTACCGCGGGTTCGAATCCCGCCCTCTCCGCCGCACCGTGGGGCATCCTGGGCAAGCGAATCGTCGCAGCACCCAGCTCCTGCCCCGACCTTCGGGCCTTCCTGCACTCCGTCCACTCCGCATCGGACTCGCTTCGCTCCTCCGGCTACGCGGACTCCGTGCACACGGCTCGAATCCCGCCCTCTCCGCCGCACCGTGGGGCATCCTGGGCAAGCGAATCGTCGCAGCGTCGGGCATTCGCCGGACCATCGCCGAGCGGTGCGCGAGCGCACGGCTGCGCTGAAGCGCTCGATCGCCTTGCTTCGGCGACGACCAGAGCGCGAGCTTTCGCGCGTGTCGTCGTTGGCACGAGCTTCGCGAAGGCGCCGCTCTCGTGTGCAGTCCGGGCGCGCAGCGGCGCGACCGAGACTCCGAGAACCCATCCGAGGGAGGTGTCCCATGGCGAAAGCCAAGAAGCGGGCGACCAAGAAGGCCGCCAAGAAGACCACGACCAAGAAGGCCGCCAAGAAGACGAGCACGCCCAAGCGCGCCAAGAAGACCGCCGCCAAGAAGACGGGCGCAAACAAGGCGGCCCGCAAGACCGGCAAGAAGTCGACGGCCAAGCGCGCCAAGACGACGGCCGCCAAGAAGACCGCCAACAAGAGCACGCGCGGCAAGAGCGCCAAGAAGCGCGGCTCGATCGGGGCCAAGGTACGCCGCGTCGCGCACGCCGCGTCGGGCGTCCTCGAGACGGCGAAGAAGGTCGCGGACCTCGTCGAGACCGTCGCGACCCCTGCCAAGCGAAAGGCCGCAACCAAGCGCGTCGCCAAGGTCGTGAAGGGCTCCGGCTCGCAGAGCGCCGGCGGCGATCGAGCGCAGGCGTGACGGGTCCGTGCTCGGCGGCTCGATGACGGCGCCGCCGAGCGCTCACTCGCGGTCGTGGTGACAGACGACGCAGAGCATCCCCTTGCTCGACGCGTAGCTGTCCTGCGTCCTCACCACGGCGCCGCACCCGGCACAGGTCACGGGCGCGTCTTCTGCCTCGCGCCGCTTCTCCTGTCTTTGTTGGGCGGCCGCGGCGACGCGGCTCTCCTCCTCGGCCTCGACGTCGCGCTTCATCTGGGCAACGCGTGAGGGCAGCGAGCCACGCTCGAGGAGACCTCGTTCGGCGAGGATGTCGGCGAGGACCTTGAGCGCGAGCTCGAGATCTTCGACGCGGTCTTGAAGCCGCTGTTCGCGGGTCTTGGGACGCTGCTCGACGAGACCGCTCTCCCACGGCGTGTTCTCGATTTGCTGGGCACGCGCGCGCTCGGCGGACACGAGCGAACGGATGTGGGTGCGCTCGGTGGCGGTGAGCTCGGGCGAAGCGATGGCGGAGAGGAGATCGAGGAGGCTCATCGCGACGAAGCTTATCCGGACCGCCGGGCTCGCGACGACGTTGGCACGACCTTCGCGAAGCGAACTGCGGCGCGGCCCCGAGGACGAGCAACGACGCTCCCTCAGGAGCCGCGCAGATGACGAAAGACTCTCGAGGAGGTCACGATGCCCCAAGGCCAAACGAAGCGCAGCCCGTCGAAGAAGAGCGGTGCGCGACGCGCTGCGAAGAAGACGTCGGTGAAGAAAACGGCCAAGAAGGCGATGAATCGCGTCGCCAAGAAGGTCGCGTCCGCGGTGGCGACGGTGAAGAGCCCCAAGAAGCGCAAGGCCGCCGTCAAGCGGGTGAGCAAGGCGCTCTCCTCCCGGGTCGGCCGCACGTCCAAGAAGAAGAAGTGACGGCCGGCATCGCGCGTTTTCGTCACTGTTGAGGCGAACGTGGCGTGGCGGCGTTGTTCTTCGAACGCGTCGCCGCGCCAGGCACGCCGAGCATCGCTGCGGCGGCGCGTTCGCCGTCAGCGCTTCTCGGCGACCGCGGCCACGTGGACGAACGCGACCGTGAGGCCCGGGTCGTCGGCGAGGCTGCGGATGCCGGCCGGCGACAGGTACGCGAGAGCCAAGGCGCGCTCGTCTCCAGCCAGGTTCGGTTCGACGCGGGCGCGCCGATGCTCGAGAAAGCGGATGAAGTACTCGCGGTCCGCCGGCGACAGCGGCCCACACCGTGAGACGGTGATGGTGTCGAACCGAACGAGGCGAAGCCCGAGCTCGCCGAGGATCTTTCCCAGGCGGCGGCCCACGAAGGGCCGCGAGTCGTGTCGCCGCGCCGCAGCGAGGGCGAGGCCGCGATCGATCGCGAGATCGACCTCCGGCGGCCACGGCAGGATGACATGCGACAGCTCGTCATTCTCGAGGATCGCCAGGTGACCGCCGGGGCGGATCACACGCGCAAGCTCACGGACGGCCGCAACGGGGTCGGGCAACGACTGGAGGCTGTGGGCGCAGAAGCCGAGGTCGAAGCTGCCGTCGGGGAACGGTAGGGCAGCCGCGTCTCCGCGGGCGAAGAGGGTCAGGGCGGCGCGCTCGGTCGCTTCGGCATCGAGCCGCGTGGCGGCGCTGTCGAGGTACGCTTGCGACGCATCGAGACCGATCGCGAGTCCGTTCGGGCCGGCGCGCTCGGCGATCCACGTCGTGAACGCGCCGTCGCCACAGGCGAGATCGAGGACGCGGTCGCCCGCCGCGATCGGCAGCGAGTCGAGGAACGCGCGCAGCTCCGGGCCTTGCGCGCGGTGGAGCGCGTCCAGCATCGGGGCGTACGCCGGGAGCCGATCGTGCGGCGATATCTCGGGCGGAGCGGCGGCCACCATGCCGTGTCCCAAGCACGGCGCGCGCCAGGGAGGTGGGCTCAGGTCGCCCAGAGGCGCTCGACCAGCGTCTGCGCGAAGTCCACGCAGAACGGGATCTTCTCGGCCTCGAGGTTCTCGGGGGTGTCGGTGGGGTGGTGATAGTGGCGCGGCATGTTCATCGTGCGGTCGACGCAGCCGAGCGTCACCGCCGGCCAGCCCGCGAGCGCGAACGGGATCGCGTCGGTGCCGCCGACCGGGATCGGGAACGCCGCGACCTCCGAGAACGACGCGCGGGTCGAGACCGTATGCTCGAGCGCGCTCTCGAGCTCGGGCGCGAGGGGCACGTCGAAGATCTCGCCCTCGAGGAACCAGCAGAGATCGCCGTTGGCGAGGCCGTCGAGGCCGATCACGATCGTCTCGCTCTTGCTCCACTCGGCGGCCTTGTCGCGGGCGAGCGCGCGCGCGCCGCCGAGGCCGGACTCTTCACACCCCGTGGCGACGAAGACGAGCTCGACGTCGTCGGGCTGTTTCTCGCGCAGCCGCTGCGAGAGCAGGATCATCCCCGCGACGCCGGAGAGATCGTCCATCGCCCCCGGCACGATCTGCGAGCGCGCCACGACGTCGAGGTTCAGCGCGGCCGCGAGGAACGACGGGATGGTGAGCAGGGCGCGCAGGGCGGCGAGCGGCAGCGACTTGCCGCGGACCATCTGCACGACGTCCAGGATCGCGAGCCCGCCGAGGGTCGCGGTGGCGACGCGGAGCGACTTGTAGAGCGGGCCCTTGCGGGCGCCGAAGTGCTTCACGAAGGTGGGGTCGAAGACCTTGCCGGTGAAAGCAGCGTCGGTGTGGGCGAGGAACACGAACCGCCGGCGCACCGGCTTCTTGGCCGGGAGCACGCCGAGCACGTTCTGCGACGGGCGGAAGGGGAACAGCCGGCGAAGGAGCAGCGCTTTGTGCGAGGAGTCCAGGGCGTACGACGCGCCGGCGAGGGCGTGCATGACGAGCGCGAGCCCGGGAGACCGCGGCGCGACGAACGAGCCGGCGGCCCCGAGCCCGAAGTGGAGGGCGAGCGTCGCGTAGAGGTCGCGGTTGAACGTGAAGTCGTGCACCGCCGTCGTGAGCCCCGCAGACTCCATCTCGGCCCTGATCATCGAATGCGCGCGCCGCTCGTCGTCGCTCGTCGGCATCCGGGTGGGGCACGCCGCGACGATGCGCGTGACGAAGTCGCGAGCCCACGACGTCTCCTGGTCCAGGCTCGATGCGGTGGCCCCATTCGTGGATGCCGAGGTAGTCATCGGGGACGAGGGTTGCACGGCCGGGCCGCGGCGTCAGCGACCGCTCGCCGGTGAGGCCACCCGCGCCGCCAGCTGGGCGAGTCGCAGCGGATCGAGCGCGAGGCGGATCTCTTCGGCCCACGGTACCGCGCTCGACCACGGCCCCATCATCCGCACGAAGCCGGGGAGCGGGCGCAGGCTCACCTCGTCGACGGCCCCGACCGCGTCGACGCCCACCAGGACACCCCGGTCCGAGGCCCAGGGCGCCAGCACTTCGACCGCGTACTTCGGTTCGACGGTGTGCTCCGGCGCCGCCGATCGGGCCACGGCGTCGCCGACGAGCTCCGAGAGAGCGACCACGGGCCCCGCGACGTCGGCCGCGCGCTCGATCTTGCCCGTGTGCTCGACCAGGATCCCGAAGGTGGAGGCACCTACCGACAGCCAGAGGACGCGCACGAGCCCCCCCTCCGCGGGGACGACCACTGCGGCGGTGAGGCCCTGCCCGCGCGTCGACTCGAGGTGGACCGTGCCGCCCAGCCGGTGCACCGCCGCCAGCGTGAGGTCGAGACCCACCCCGCGCCCGGCGAGTAGATCGACCTGCCGCCGCGTGCTGAACCCCGGATAGAACAAGAGCGTCAGGAGCGCTGCGTCACCCAGCGTCTCGGCCGCTTCGGCTGAGACGAGCCCGCCCTCGACGGCCTGCTGGCGCACCGCGGCCGTGTCGACGCCGGCCCCGTCGTCGCCGACCATGATCTCCACCGACCCGCCGCGCAACGAGGCCGCCAGGCGGATGTGCCCGATGGGCTGTTTGCCGGCGGCCGCGCGCTCGCCGGCGCCCTCGAGCCCGTGCACGACCGCGTTCCGCACGAGCTGCCGGAGCGGCTCGACCAGGCCCTCGACGAGGCGCTGGTCGACGGGCGTCTCGGCGCCCGAAAAGACCACCGTCACCTCTTTGCCTTCGCGCTTGGCCTCGGCCTTGGCGACCTGGGCCACTCGCTCGAAGAGCGCGCCCGCGTGGCTCGTTCGGAGCGATTCGACGCTCTCTTGGATCTGGTCCGTCTGGCGATGCACGCGCCCGCCCCACGCGGCGAGGCGCGCGGACGCGCCGTCGAGCACCTCGGTGAGCGGGGCGAGATCGCGAGCCGAGCGCTCGAGCTTGTGGATGGCGGCCGCCGGCGCACCCCAGGGTCGAGGGGGCCCGATCAAACGGAGCGCCTCGCGGACCTCACGCGCCACACCCGCCGTTCGCTCGGCGGCGGTCGCGAGCGACGACGCGAACGCGACCAGCGGGACGCGGAACTGTCCGAGCTGGCTGGTGCGATCGAGCAGAGCGTCGAGCGTGGCGTACGGCACCCTGACCATTCCGTCATCTCCGAGGCCGCGCGCCTCGGACTCGGGCCGAACCTCGAACGAGGGGCGCTTCGGCGGGAGCGGGAGCTCGACCGACAGCGGCGGCCGGCTCGGCCTTGCCGGCGCCCCCGAGATGAGCCGCAGGGTCTCGAGCGCGTGCTCGGGCGAGCCCGGGATCTCGCCGAGCACACCGCGAAACGTGCGCACGTCCTCGAGGACGCGCCCCGCGGCCTCGTCGGTCCGCGCGGCGCGCAGCCGCTCTTCGAGCCCGTGGCAGAACCAGGCCATGAGCTCGTCGCCGACCGCGAGCGCGGCCCCCTTGAGGGTGTGCACCTCGCGGTAGATTGCGAGGGTCGCCTCGGCGTCGGCGAGCTCGAGCGCGGCGTCGATGCGGCGCACGCAATCGCGGGCCTGCGCCACGTAGTCGCCCTGGAACTCGGGCGGAATCGACGAGACGCGCAGATCGCGCGGCGGCTCCGGCCACGCCGAGGTGGGGAGCGCGTGCCCCTCGCGCGCCAGGTCGAGCAGGTGGCCGACCAGATCGGCGAGATCGGCGAGGGCGCGCTCGTCACCGGCCACGATGCGGCGCTCGAGCCGACCGAAAGCGTCGGACGCCTCGCGCTCTTCGGCGAGGCTCAGCGAGCCACGGAGGCTGTGCGCGATGCGCCGGCCGTCGGCGATGGTGCCGCCCGCGGCGAGCTCGGCCGCGTAGCGCTCGAGCTCGAGCACGAGCAGGTCGCGCAGCTCGTCATCCATCGCGCTCACTCGGCCGAGGCGGGGGCTCGGCCTCGGGGAGCGAGGCGAGGAGCTTCGCGAGCGGGGCGAGGAGGGGGCCGAGCGCGCGGAACGCCTCGCCGCCTTGCGCGCCCTCGAGAGCGGAGAGGCTCGACGCCAAGCCGCGGGCGTGATCGCCGGCGATCGTGATGAGCCGCGCCGTCTCGGGATCGAGCCCCGTCGCCTTGCGCAGCCGGCTCTCGATCTCGGCGAGCCCCGTTCGGCTCTCTTGCGCGGCCGACTTGAGCCGCGCCGCCTCTTCACCGAGCTCGGCACCGTCGCGCTGCGTTCGATCGAGGCGCTCG
>CALKVR010001386.1 GCA_938004815.1 uncultured Polyangiaceae bacterium
CCGGCGGCCGAACCGACCAGGCCGCGAAGATCGGGCGGCGACGCTACGCCGAGGTTTCGGGGGCGGGCGCGCGTCGCGACGAGGTGGGCGACCTAGGTCGAGCGATGGTGACCATGGCGCGTGATCTGGAAGCACAAGAACAGGCGATCGAGCGCGAGCTTCGGCGTCGGGCCGACTTGTCGCGTTTTTTGGCCCCCGAGGTCGTGGACGCGATCGTCCGCGGCGAGCACTCGCTGGAGCTCGGGGGGCACCGCGCCGAGATCACCGTGCTCTTCGCCGACGTCGTGGCGTTTACCCCGCTCGCGGAGCGCCACCCGCCGGAGCTCGCGGTCGAGATCTTGAACGAGCTCTTCGGCCTGCTGTCCGAGGTCGTCTTTCGGCACGGCGGCCTGGTCGACAAATTCGTCGGTGACTCTTTGATGGCCCTCTGGGGCGCGCCCGTCGCATGCCCGGACCACGCGAGCCGCGCCGTGCGTGCGGCCGAGGACATGTTGCAGTTCCTCGAGCCGGCCGCCGAGGTGTGGCGTGAGCGGCACGGTGTCGAGATTCGGCTCGCGATCGGGATCAACACCGGGTCCGCTATCGTGGGCAACATCGGCTCCGATAAGCGGATGGAGTACACGGCGATCGGCGACACCGTGAACGTCGCCGCGCGTCTGGAAGCCATCGCGCGACCGAACCAAATCTTGATCGCCGAAGGCACCGCCGAGCGCGTCGAGGGCGAATTTCCGCTCCGACGGCTCGGCGCGCAGAGCTTGGCGGGCCGAGCGACCGAGACGATCGTCTTCGAGCTGGACGTCTCATGAGACCCCACCCGCTCGCCGTCATGCTGGCCGTCGCGCTGATCGGCCGGACCGCCGGCGCCGACGGGCCAACGCCGGGCTACCCCGAGGAGGTGATCCAATGGGGCGTGCAGAAGGGCGAGAGCTGTGAGGACATCGCGCTCGCGGTGTACGGTGACGCGCGGCACGCGCACCTCATCCTCCGGTACAACCGCGTCGCGTGTACCCGCGGCGCACCGCTCAAGCCCGGCTTGACCCTGGTGCTACCAGCCAAGGTCACCACGATTCCGACGGCGACGCTCCGCGCGTTCACGCCGAGCGTCCGGGCTCGACCGGCGGGTGGCGCCTGGGGTGACGCGACGACCGGGATGCCCCTCGCCACGAACACGAGCGTGAACACGCTCGACGACGCCAGAGCCGACATTCAATTCGTCGACCGCACCCGCGTCTTCCTCGCGGAGAACACGCTCGTCGTGATCTTCGGTACGGCGAGCCAGAGCATGGTGAGCAAGTCCCCTCCGCCCGCAGTCGAGGTCGAGGTCGGCGAGCTGCGGGCCGCGCTCTCGGCGTTGCGGGGAGATCCCGTCGAGGTCGGCGTCCCGGGAGGCGGCCACGTGACCGCGCAGTCGCGCGATACGGTGATCGACCGAAGAGGCGATCGGACGACGGTCGCGGTCTTCGACGGGTCGGCGCGGGTTCGCAATGCGGGTCAATCAGTCGACGTGCCCAAGAACTTTGGCACGCGCTTTCACGGCGCCGCCGCCCCACAAAAGCCACGCGCGCTACCGCCGGCGCCTGCGTGGCTCGATCGACCGGCCGCCACCGTGCTCGCCGCCGGCGGCCCCGGCGCCTTCCGCGTCGGTTGGTCCCCGGTCGACCGGGCCAAGGCCTACCGCGTCGAGCTGGCTCGAGATGGCGGGTTCGACGAGCTTCTGGTTCGGCAGGAGGTCCCTGCCGCCACGACGTCCTTCCAGGCCGAGCGAATGCCGGCTGGGACCTACTTCGTCCGGGTCCGAGCCATAGACGCGGACGACTTCCTCGGGGTCGCCGCCGACACGCTCCGAATCGTGGTCGCCGAGGTCGCGATCACCGAGGGCATGGCGCGGCTCTCGGGCGACGAGCTCGCGGTGTCGCCCTATGCCGTCCTCGACCTTCGCCTGCCGCCAGGCGGCGCGGTCGCGCTCGATGACCATCCCCCGTCCGCGGCGAGAGCGCCGATCGATCTCACGACCGTCCGGCCTCGTCGCATCCGCGTCGTGATCGCGAACACCGAGACCGTCGTGCGGATTCGGTACCTGCCCGTCACGGCATCGATCGCGATCGAACCGCACGTGAGCGAGACGCCGGCGCGCGTCGCCGTGGCGCTGAGCGGCGCGACAGGGGTCGACGTCGCCGGCCGCCTCCGGCCACAGCTGCTCGTCGAGCGCCGGGGGGCGGAGGTCGCAGAGCGTCGCGCGCTGACCGCTGATCCACGCCGGGCCGATCGGTTGGTGGCCTCCATCGAGCGCCCCCGCGAGGTGACGCGCCTCACCGTCGTCGACGGGGCGGGCGCGGTGCTGGGCAGCGCCGAGGTCGGCCCCGGCAGAGCGACAGGAGCGGCCCCCGCCGAGCGTAGACCGCGCCTCGGACCGACCGCCGCGCTCTTCGGCCCCAGTCCGCATCTTCCGGATTGGTGGGCACCGACCGCGCCCACGATGGCGGCCGCGTCGTTCGCCCTCGAGCAGGACTTCGCCGGCAGCGTGCCCAACGGTCAAGGCCGCGTCCTCGTGTCGGGAGCGTTCGGCCCCGTCGGCCTCGAGGGCAGCTTCTTCACCGACGACTTTCGCACCGCGAGCGCGAGCCACGAGAGCGTCTGGGTCGGTACGCGGCTCCGGATGGTGGACGAGCGCCGCGTCGAGGCAGGGCTCGCGGTGCGTCTCGGCGTCCCGCTCGATGACCTCGGCGGTCCGCTCGAAGCCGGGGTGGGCCTCGGCGTCGGGGGGGCGGCCGGACCCATCACCTGGCTGGCCGACGTCTTCTTCGACGTCGATGAAGGTGAGGCCGCCTACCCCTACCTCCCCAGCCTGATCGGCGGGGTCGCCACCGATCTCGTCCCGTGGCTCCGGGGGTATGCGACGCTCGACGTGTTCGCCGCGACGATCGCTGGCGAGCCGCGCCCCGGCGGCGGCCTCACCATCGGCTTGGAGGCGGGACAGGTCGTGTTCGGAGGCATCGCCGGTCGGGCGTCGCCCTTCCCGCCGCCGCTCGGAGGCGTGATTGGAACACTGACGGTCGGAGTGCGGACGGAGCCATGAGCGAGGACCACGACGAGACGGATACCGCGCCCGACTCGCGGGGCTGGGGGCCCGACAGCGCCGAGCCTGTGGGAGCCATCATCGCCGACCGATACTCCCTGCACCACATCGTGGGCGAGGGCGGGATGGGGCAGGTCTTTGCCGGTGAGCACGTCGCGCTGGGGCTCCCCGTCGCCGTCAAGCTCCTCCACCGGGCCGTCGCCAAGGATGACGAAAGCGTCAGGCGACTTCGGCACGAGGGCTTGGCTCTGCGGCAAATCACGCACCCCCACGTCGTCAAGGTGCTGGACTTCGGCGAGCACGAGGGGCGCTTCTATCTCGTCATGGAATACGTCGAGGGCCGGTCGCTCGGGAGTCGCATCGACGACTCCGAGCTCCTGCCGATCGCCGAGGTCATCCGTGTCGCAGCGCAGATCGCCGATGCGCTCCAAGCGGTGCACGACGCAGGGGTCGTGCACCGCGATCTCAAGCCGGACAACGTGCTCTTCACCGATCGGCGATCCGAAGCGCTGGAGATCAAGCTCGTGGACTTCGGGCTCGCCCACGTCGAGTCACCGCTCGACCTCGAGACGCTGACGCAAACAGGGAGCTTCGCCGGGACGCCGCAGTACATGAGCCCCGAGCAGTGCCGCTCCCTGAAGGTCGGCCCCGCGACGGATCTCTACGCCCTCGGCTGCCTCATCACCGAGATGCTCCAGCGCGCGCCGGTGTTTCGCGCGGCCACGCCCATCGACATCATCACGAAGCAGCTCTTCTCGCCGCCGCCACCCCTGCGCCGGCCCGAGGGCGCCGAGCCGGTCCCCGAGCTCCTCGAGCGCCTCCGTGTGCAGCTCTTGGCCAAGCTCCCCGAGCAGCGGCCGGCGTCGGCGAAGGAGGTTCGGGATCGCCTCCTCGCTCTCGAGGACCCGCAAAGGGTCGCGGAGCTTCTCCCGGCGCGGTCGGGCGCGCACCTCACCGGCCGCGCGGAGCGGAGCCCAACCTGGCGCCCCGACGCGCGCGACGCGGCCGAGTTGGCGACGCATCGCGGGGTTGTGGCGCTCGTGACGACGACGGGCCTCGCTCTCGACGAGAGCGTGGTCACGGCCCTGGAGGCTCACGGTTTGTCGGCAGTGCGCTGCGCGCCCGACGCCCTTCCGCCGAACGCGGTGTCGGTCGTGCTCGATGTCGGTGACGACGTCGATCGGGCCCACGAGTGGCTACGATCGGAGAAGCCGCCGACGGTAGTCTGCGTGCGTACGCCTTCGATCGCGGCTCTACGGAGCCTCATCGCCGAGGGCGCCGCGGCCGTCCACGCGCACCCGGTCGACGCATCCCGTCTCGTCCGCACCCTGCAGGGCGTGACGCGGCGTGCGTCCCGATCCTGAGCCCACGCGGCGTCCGCGATCCTCGTGGTCGCGCTCCGTTCTGCTCGAGCCGACGTCAATCCTCTGCGTGAAGCCAGCGCGCAACGACGCCCGCCAACACGGCCCCCGCGATCGGCGCCGCCCAGAACAGCCATAGCTGCTCGAGCGCCCAGCCGCCGACGAACAACGCGGGGCCCGTGCTGCGCGCCGGGTTGACGGAGAGGTTGGTGATCGGAATGCCGATCAGGTGGACGAGGGGGAGCGTCAGGCCAATCGGGATGCCGGCGAACCCTGCGGGGGCCTTCTTGCTCGTGGCACCGAGGATCACAGTGAGAAAGATGAAGGTGAGGACGACCTCCGCGACGATGCAGGCGGTGAGCCCATAGTGCCCCGGCGAATGGTCACCGAAGCCGTTCGCGGCAAGGCCGCCGACGCTGGCGTCGTAGCCGCCCGGCTGACCCTTCAACAGCAAGAGCAGCGCGGCCGCGGCGAGCGCACCGCCGACGAGCTGGGCTGCACCGTACCCGGGCAGCTCCTTCCAGGAGAACCGGCCGGCGGCGGCGAGCCCAAACGAAACGGCGGGATTGAGGTGGCAGCCGGAGACATGTCCCAAGGCGAAAGCGCAACCGAGGACCGTGAGACCGAAGGCGAGCGACACTCCCAAGAGGCCGATTCCTACCGACGGAAATGCGGCCGCGAAGACCGCGCTGCCGCAGCCGCCGAATACGAGGATATAGGTACCCAACAGTTCGGCCACGAGCTTCTTGAACATGAGAGATCCTTTCCGTTGGGCGAAGAGAGTGATGCCTCGATGACTCATCGAGGGCGTCGCAGCTCGTGAGACGATCCGTCCGCACTCGTCGAGGCGCTCTGCGAAGCCGCGGGCCGCAACGACGACCAACGGTATCGCGCGCCGCGGCATGGCC
>CALKVR010001387.1 GCA_938004815.1 uncultured Polyangiaceae bacterium
CGAGCGGCGTGGCCGGGCTGAAGCGCCACCTCGGCCCCGAAGAGATCGTGGGCCAGGTCCTCCTCGGCCGCGCGCACCTCGAGCCGAACGAAGAGCTCCGCAACGTCGTCTACATGGGCATGGGCGAGCCGCTCCACAACTACGAGGCCACCCGCCGCTCGCTCGAGCTGCTCACGCACCCCGAGGGGGGTGGCCTCAGCACGCGTCGCGTGACCGTATCGACGTCGGGCCTCGTTCCCGAGATCGAGCGCCTCGGCGCCGACTTCTCGGGCCAGATCGGCCTGGCGATATCCCTTCACGCCGCCGACGACGAGCGGCGCGGCGCGCTCATGCCGATCAACAAGAAGTACCCGCTCGCGACGCTGATGGCGGCGCTCCACCGGTACCCCCTCCCCAAGCGCCGGCGGATAACGATCGAGTACACCCTCGTGCGGGGCGAGAACGACGACGCAGCCGAGGCTAAGAAGCTCGCGGCGCTGCTCCGCGATCTGCCCGTGAAGATCAACCTCATCCCGATGAACCCCATCGCGGCCTCGGCCCTGGGCCCGCCCGAGCACGACCGTGTCGCGGCGTTCCAGGCCGTCTTGGTGCGGGCCGGCTACTCTTGCTTCATCCGCCGCCGCCGCGGCGACGACGTGTCGGCCGCGTGCGGCCAGCTCGCGCTCCTGGGCGCCCAGCCCAAGGTGCGCAGCTTCAAGAAGCGTGACGCGTGAGGTCGGGGCGCGGCGCTCGCCCGGAGCGCGTCGCGAGCAGTCAGCCCGCTTCGCCCGTGCGCCGGCGGCTGCGCGCCGACCGCGTCTCGCGCTCGGGCGTCTGTCCACGCCGCCCGGAGCTGGTCGCCTCGCGCTCGGCCGCCTCGAGGAAGGCGATCGCGTCGCCCTCGTGACCCTGCTCGCGCGCGAGGCGCGACAGGTTGGTCCAGAGCTTCGTGCGCTCGGGGCCCGAGCGCGTCAACGAGAGCGCGTCCTTGTAGGCGCGGTGGGCCTCTGACAGCTCGCCCGCAGCCGCGTACGCGTCACCGAGCTTGGCGCTGAGGATCGCGACCGCGCGGATCGGATCTTCCAGCTCGCCGCGATCGAGATCCATCCGGGCGACCTCGATGCCTCGCTTGAGGGCCACGATGGCGGCGACGGCGTCGCCGGCGGCGAGGCGGGAGACCGCGATCTGCTCGAGAAAGACGATGGTCGAGTTGGCGTCGCCCGAGTCGAGCGCGTCGCGGATCGCTTGCTCGAGCCCCCTGGCGCTGCTCTCGGTGAGCTGGCTGAGGCGACCCGCGCCGGGGAACGCAGCCGGCGGCACGCTGACCCGCCCGCTGGACCACGCCTCTTCGCTGACGGGTGCGACCGACGGCGGCGGCAAGTCGGCGGCGACGAGGGGCGAGGTGATGCTCTCGCGCGGCAGCGCCTCACCGCACTCACCGCAGAACTTCGCCGTCATGAGGACGCGCGCGCTGCAGCTGGGGCACGGCCGGAAGCTCTGACGGATCCACGACCGGCGGTCGCTCATGCTCCGCTCGCCCGTGCGGTAGGCGACGACCTCGCGAAGGGAGTCGGCGAAGGCCTCGGCGGATTGGAACCGCTCGGCGGGATCTTTGCGGAGCGCGACGTCGAGGATCTCGTCGAGCCCGAAAGCGGCGCGATCGTTCGCAACCTCGGCGAGGCGGGGGGCCGGCTCGTAGACGTGCTTCTCGAGGAGCTCGTGCGCCGAGTCCGACTGGAACGGCAGCTGCCCCGCCAGCATCTCGAAGAGCATGACGCCGCACGAGTAGAGGTCGGTGCGGTGGTCGGTCTCTTTGGCCATCGCCTGCTCGGGCGCCATGTACTCGGGCGTGCCGAAGACCTGACCGGTGCCGCTCGTGGTCTTGCTCGAGACCCCGGTGCGCAGCTTGGCGAGCCCGAAGTCGACGACTTTGACCAGATCGCCGCCGCCGCGCTGCGGGAGGACGAAGACGTTCTCGGGCTTGAGGTCGCGGTGGACGACGCCGAGCCCGTGCGCTTCGTCGAGCGCGGAGAGGATCTGCAGCGTGATGTCGAGGACACGCGACACCGGCGGCTTGCGGTCGCGCGAGAGCAGCGCGGCGAGCTCTTGCCCGTGGAGCAGCTCCATGACGATGTAGGGCCGCCCGTCCGGGGTCTCGCCGTAGTCGTAGACGCGGACGCAGTTCGGGTGGTTGAGCGAGCTCGCGGCGCGCGCCTCGTTGTGGAAGCGCGCCACCATCTGCGGGTCGGCGACGAGCGTGTTGCTCATCACTTTGACCGCGACGGCACGCCCCAGGTTGGCTTGCTCGGCGCGGTACACCTCGCCCATCGAGCCGCTGGCGATGTGGTCCACGATCCGGTAGCCGCCGGACAGCGTCCGGCCGACGAGCGCGTCCTTCTCCTCACCCCGGAGTTGCCCGATCGGAAACCCGCACTCGGCGCAGTAAGCCGCGTCGGGCTTGGCGCGGGCTCCACACGAGGGGCAGTCCAGTTGATCGCGCGGCATGGAACTTCGACGCGGTACGGGGACCGCAACCCGTCATGTTAGCGCAAGCCGGCGCGACCTCGCATCAGGCGTTTTGCGGTAGGATGACCGGGCGTGCCTTCTTACGTGACGTTTTCGACGGCGATTGGCCGCCTAGCGATCGCCTTCGACGGCGACGAGGGGCTTCTCCTCGGCGTTTCACTCCCGTCACAGACGGATGCCTCGACGGTGCGGCACCTCGCGACCGCCACCGAGCGCCTCGGAGCCCGCGGCCCGCTCTCGCTCGTTCCGCTCGAGGCGGCCCCGCCGGCCGTTCGCGACGCGGCCGCCCGACTCTCCGCGCACCTCTCCGGCGACAAGAGCGCCGGGGCCGAGCTCTCGGCCATCGCGCTCGACGAGCGGCGCCTTTCGCCTTTCCGCAGGCGCGTCTACCACGAGGCGCGCCGGATCCCCCCGGGCGAGCTCGCGAGCTACGCGGCGCTCGCCGAGCGCGCCGGCTCTCCCAAGGCGGCGCGGGCGGTAGGGCGCGCCATGGCGACCAACCCGTGGCCGCTCGTCGTACCGTGTCACCGCGTCGTCAGCGCCGAGGGCGATCTGCATGGGTTCTCGGCCCCTGGCGGCACACGGACCAAGGCGACGCTGCTCGAGATCGAGGGGTACAAGCCGCCTTCGCGCCCGCCTCGGGCTGGCGGCCGAGCGGGCCAGGGCAGCCTGCCCTTCGACTCGAGCGACTGACGGGTGTGAGGTAGAGTCGGTTTCAGGTGTCCTCCCCGCCCGATCCGCCCAAGCCCAACGACGACGCGGCCCCTCCTCCGTCGGTCCGCACCCCGGCCCCGGCCCCCGTGGTCGAGGTCGTCGGGCCCGAGGCGCAAGCCGCGCCGACCGCGGCGGCGCCCATCGAGGACCCGCCCTCGATTTCGCTCCACCACTCGCGCGCGCCCTCGAGGCGCCACGCCTGGCTCCGGATCGCGCTGCCTCTTGTCGGGCTGTCGCTGGTCCCCGCTGTGGGGCTCATCTACGCCGCCACGGCCTCTTTCGGAAAAGCCGAGGAAGAAGGAGAAGAAGCGGCCGGCGCGAGCGTCGACGGCGGCGCCGCAAAAAAGGGGAAGATCAAGCCGAAGGCGGCGAAGGGCGCCCCGAAACCGAGGACGGACGGCGCGGCGGAGTGCTGCGCGAAGCTGCGCGAGCTCGGAAAGACGGCGCCCCTCGATGCGCGAGCCTCGTACTTGTCGGCCGCCCAGGCCTGCGAGGCCGCACCCGATGAGGATCGCGCGCTCAAGGTTGCAAAAAGCAACGTTCAGACGGCGAAGCACGAGCTCCCGGAGGAGTGCGCGCCCTGATGCCCCTCTTGGTGGCGCCGCTCGTGGCCTTCGCGTTGGGGACGTTGCTCGCTCTCGGGCCTCGCGGCCCGCTCGTCGCGCGCGACCAACGCCTCGCGCTCGTCGCCGCCGGCTGGCTCGCCGCCCTCTGCGTCTTTCCCGCCATCGCGTACGGCGCTGCGACCGAGCCGGCTTGGTCGATCGCCTACGTCGCCGATGGCGGGCGCGTGCCCGCCATCCTGATGGTCGCCGCCGCCGCGCTGGCGAGCGCTTGTCTCGTCGCCGGGCTCCAAAGCGGCCTCGCCCTCCTCCGCGCGCCGGTCGAGCGGCGCGCCGCGCTCTCGGTCGCCCCGCTCCTCGCGGCTGCCGTCGCGGTCACGTTCCACGCCGACCGCCTCGGGGTGGTCGGGACACATCTCGCCTTCGTGCGCGCCTCGGAGCGGGGCCTGGTACCGCTCACGAGCTCGCGCTTCGGGGCCGTCTTGGCCGCCCACGACGTCCTCTTGGTGGTGGCGTGCGTCCTGGTTTATCGCGTGATTTCACGCCTCGGCGAGCCTGGGCCGGCGGAGCTGCGACCGAGGTTCGGCCGGCCGCGGCTCGGCGTGCAAGCTGCACCGCCCCCGCCGCGTTGAGACTGTCGTCCGCGATGGAGGTTTGGGAGCACGATTCCGACTGCGGGGAGCTTCGGCCTGCTCCGTCGTAAACCAAAGGCGCATAGTCGCGTCAGCACGAAGTGAACGCTTCCCTCTTCCGCAGTTGGGTTATGCTGCGCGTGTGACGAGCACCAGGATGATCAACAGATCCTTGATGATAGGGGCCGCATTGATGTTCTCCGTCGGCTGCGGAACGAGCTTCAGCTCGTTCTGCGAAGACCAGAACCTCTGCGAGGAGGGCAACGAGCTCGACATCGACGCCTGCACGGCCGAGCTCGAGACCACCGCCGAGCTCTCGGAGCTGCGAGGCTGCGACGGCGAGTTCGATGAGTGGTTCGACTGCCGCGCCGAGAACGCGCGCTGCAACGACGGGCGCTACGAGCCCGACCAGGACGCCTGCGACGGCTCGTTCGGGCGGCTCGTCGACTGCGTGAACTGAGGCGAGGAAAAGACATGAACCGACTCATTGGGCTCGTTCTCTGTTCCTTGGCCGCGACCTCCACCGTCGGCTGCGGCTCGCTCCTGCAAGACCGCTGCGACGCGGTCTGCGACTGCGAAAACTGCGGCGAACGCGAGCGCGAAGCTTGCGAGGTCGCCGTCGAGGGCGACTACGAGGTCGCCGACATCTACCAGTGCACCGACCAGCTCGAGGCCTACTTCGAGTGCAACCTGCAGGAGTACTCCTGCGAGAACCGCCAGTACAGCGACGACCTCGAGCGCTGCAACCGCGAGTTCGACGACTACGAGGACTGCCGGCGAAACACCTCGGCCCGTGACCGCGGGCCCTACGGCGACCCGAACTTTTGACGTCGAGCCGGCGAGCACGACGTCGTGCTCGCCGGCGTAGTCGCCGCCATTTCACCCCCCGAGCCCCCCTCACTCGCGTGAGGGGGGTGCGCTGTTGGGGGC
>CALKVR010001388.1 GCA_938004815.1 uncultured Polyangiaceae bacterium
CGGCGCCGATATCATCTGGCAGATCGGCACCGGATACTTCGGGTGCCGCGACGACAAGGGAAAGTTCTCTCTCGAGCGCCTGCTCGAGACGGTGGCCTCTGCGCCCGTCCGTGCGATCGAGATCAAGCTGAGCCAGGGCGCGAAGCCGGGCCTCGGCGGTGTGCTCCCCGCGCCCAAGGTCACGCCCGAGATCGCGCGGGTCCGGCTCGTGCCGGTCGGGGTCGACTGCATCAGCCCCTCGAGCCATTCGGCGTTCCGTGACGTCTCGTCGCTCCTCGATTTCATCGAGCGGATCGCGGACGAGACCGGCGTGCCGGTCGGGATCAAATCCGCCGTCGGCGACCTCGGCTTCTGGGCCGAGCTCGCGAAGCAGATCGACACGACGGGGCGGGCGCCCGACTTCATCAACATCGATGGCGGTGAGGGCGGCACGGGAGCGGCACCCCTCGTGTTCTCGGACCACGTCGCGATGCCCTTCAAGCTCGGCTTCACTTCGGTCTACAAGGTGTTCGCCGAGCGCGGCATCCACGAGAACGTCGTCTTCATGGGCGCGGGCCGGCTGGGCTTTCCCGAGCAGACGATGCTCGCCCTCGCGCTCGGGTGCGACATGGTCAACGTCGCCCGCGAAGCGATGCTCGCGATCGGCTGCATCCAGGCGCAAGAGTGCCACACGGGCAACTGTCCGACCGGCGTCGCGACGCAGAAGCAGTGGCTCGTGCGCGGCCTCGATCCGACCCTCAAGTCGGCGCGCCTCGCGAACTACCTCATGACGCTGCGCAAAGAGGCGATTCAGCTGGCGCGTGCGTGCGGCGAGCCGCACCCGGGCCTCGTGCCGCTCGACCGTTTCGAGATCGTCGACGGCTTCTCGAGCCGTTCGGCGCGCGAGATCTTCGGCTACGAGGCGGGCTGGGGCCTCCCGAAGGAAGGCGAGCGCGCCGAGATTCGCGAGATCATGCTCGGCGCGGGCGAGAAGAGCGCGGCCTGATCAGTCGGGCCAGCGAGGCGGAAAGTGCTCCTTGCCGACGCACGCGCAGCCGGCATCGACGTGGACGCGGCGAAAGCAGCCGTCGGCGCCGACCGGGCGGACGTCGGCGGCGAGCGCCGTCGTCAGCGACGCCACCACCGAGAACGCCGCCAGCGCTTGGGTGCGCGTGCGGCGGCGCCGCGCGTCGTCGAGCGCGAGGAGCGCGCTGTCGAGATCGCCACGCAGCGCGACCTCGTCTCGCTCGGTCGCACGGTAGGTGGCGGTGCTGGCGGTGCGGCCCCAATGGTTCTCACCGATGCCCACGTCGAGGCAGTCGACGTTCACCCTGGCGTCGGCGACCGTCTCCTTGAGCGGCTGCGGACCGACGGTCCGGCGGAGCTTGTCGGCGCCCGCGGCGTCGCGCCACGCCAGCCAGAGCCCGCCCAACACACAGGCGACGGCGACGCCGAGGACGAGCGAGACCTGTTGGGACGCGGACAAGTGTCCGGCGCCGCAACCGCCGGCGATCGTGGGCACGCCGACGAGAGACGTCGCTGCGATCACCGATAGCACCGTGCCCCAGATGGTGCGCCGGTCCGACGCCGCCACCACCGAGCCCATTCGTGCTCTCGCCGCCCGTCGACCGGCCTCGAGGACGGTCAGGCACGCGGGGACGAAGGCCAGCGACGCAGCCGACCCGCCGAGGAGAAACGGAACGACGCCGACCTTTCCCCACGAGAGCCAGCCGACGGCCGCGCCGATGAGCCCCCCTGCCACGACGGTCGCGAGCGCGACCCGGAACGCGGTGATGCCTCGTGGGACCAGCGGCGCGTGGAGGCTCTGCCAGTGTCGCAGCACCAAGCCCAACGCCGCGCCCCCGCCTGCCCCGGCGGCGGCCCCGTCGGCGAGGCTGGCCGCGTGCGTACCCTCGCGGAGCGCGGCGATGGCACCGATGGAAAACACCGCTGCGGCCGCACCCACGAGCGCGAAGGGTACGTTGAGGATGATGAGCAGCGCGTGGCGTGCCGTGCGGAACGTGACGTACAGCAGCGCGAGGATGATCGCGAGCGACAGCGGCACCACGATCGCCAGC
>CALKVR010001389.1 GCA_938004815.1 uncultured Polyangiaceae bacterium
GGCGGAGGTGGATCTTCAGATCGCGGATCTCTTGCTCGATGCGCAGCCGCAGGTGCTTGCGGTCGACGGTCAGGTCGGCGAACGGGTCGCTGCCGTAGAGCACGAGGTGGTGCCGCTTCACGTCGTCGTAGAGCAGGGGGAACACGTCGGCGGCACGGTCGATCTCGTCTTCGACGAGGATCATCGCCTCCGCTCGCGCGGCGGCGCGGGCGATGGCGAGGGGCTCGGTGAGCTTCTCGAGCATGGCGCGTGACGATCGCCTGAGCACGATGATGACGTCGATGTCACTCTCGCCCTCGCGCCAGTCGTCGCGCACCACCGAGCCGTGGACGATGACGGCCCGCAAGTCTTCGCCGATACCGTGCTTCAGAGCGCCCACCAGATCCTCCATCCGAGACTGAATCGAGCGGGGCAAACGGCGGTAGTTGTAGTCACTCATGTCGTCTCGTCGGTCACGGGTGGTTGAAAATGTGAACGCTCGCGGTCTCACCGAGGCCTTTGAAGACCCACGAGCGCCCATGAGAGAGCACGGCGCTGCCGACCCAGGGCGCGCGTCGCGGCGATGCGCCTGCGGCGTCGAACCGAAAGCGCGCCTCGAGCGCCAAGCGGTCGAGCGTGGCCGCGTCGCGGAGACCCAGGTCGCGCTCCGCCGCCTCGGCGATCGCGCGCGCGTCGGCCAGCGGCGCCGCTCGCGATGGCCTCACCGACCGCGCCACGTGCGCCTCCGCTATCTCGACCGCTGCGTGGTGTGCGCCGAGACGGGGCAAGAGCGGCAGCGCCTCTTCGACCCGCTTGCGAGCCAGGATCTCGCGGGCGCGCGCGATGCCGGCGGCGTCGAAGCGCGGGTCGTCGTCGAGCCCGGCCAGCGCGCGCGCAAAGGCCTCTTGCTCCTCCGCCAGGCCTCGCTCGTCGGCGAAGCCGAGGGCGTCGTCGTCGGTCGAGCGGGCCAAGGCCGGGGGCGATCCGCTCCTCGGCCGGGCGTCGCAGGCAAGAGCCGCGTCCCTGGCACGCCCCATCTCGCCACGCACCTCGCCCCAGTCGAAACCGTGGTCGCGCTCCAGGACGATCGGGACCACGCCGCAGCGGGGGACCGCCGCCCGCAGCAGGCCGAAAACGGCCCGAGGTGTGGCGTGCGCGTGCGTGTCATACGTGAAGCCGCCGCGCACCACGCTGCCCGCGATATGAATCATCCGAGCCTCCTCGACCGGAAAGCGCTCGAGCTCGAGAAACGGATCGCGCCCCGCGTTCTGTGCGTTGGCGAGCAGGTTGCCAAGGTCGAGCAAGAGCCCGCACCCGGTGGCACGGCAGAGCTCGGCGTAGAAGTCCGCCTCGGCCATGGCGTCGCCGGGGGGCCTGAGCGGCCAGGCGACGTTCTCGAGATAGAGCGGCACGTCCGGCAGCTCGCGCCGCGCCGCGGCGACGTTCGCCGCGACCACGCGGACCGCCTCCATCGAGAAAGGCACCGGGCTCAGGTGGCCAATCTCGACGCCGCCTGCCCGCACGAAAGCGGCGTGCTCGGTGACCGCGAAAGCGCGCGTACGGCGCGCAAAATCACCGAGCCGACGGGCTCGGCTGCGGTCGATGCCGGCCGCCGAGCCGAGCGAGAGCTTGGTCCCGTGAACGACGACCGGAAACATCTCGGCGAGCGCCTCGCCCTCGCGGGCGCGGGCCGCGCTCGACAAGCGCTCTTCGAGCAGGAGCTCCAGGCAGCCGATCGCGGGCGCGCTCCGGAGGATCTCGGCGGCGAGCTCGGGCCGGAAGCCGATCCCGATGGGGCTTTCTGTCGACGGCGAGCCACCCATGCGCGGTCGCGCGGAGCATACCGCGCCGGCTCGTCGTGCGTCTCGATCGCAGTGGGGCGGCCCGCCGCGTGCGAGCGTGGGCAGAGCTCGTGGTGCCAGGGGCCGAACGGCGCGGTGGAACGAGCGTTGCTCTCTCGCTCCGTATGCGGCAAATGCTCAAACTGCTCGTGGTCGTCGGTCTAGCCCTCGGAGCGACCGGGTGCTACGCGCGCGTTCATACGGCCGAGCCCGTGGTCGAGGCGTACGAGTACGAGCCGCTCTACTACGACCGGTACGTCGTCTACTACGACGCGGGCGGCGCGCCCTACTACGTCGTCGGCGGAACGGTCCACTACGTCCCGGCGGCGCACCGGCACCACTACGTCGTCCACTACCGCCACCACCGCCCTGCGTACGTTCGCTGGCACGCCCGGCACGCGCCCGCCGTCGCTCCCCACCACCGGCAAGGGCCCAAGGTGCACCGGCATCCGGCCCGGCCGCGCAAGCATCGCCGCTGACGCCTGCGGGGCCCCGCCCCGCCCGAACACGCGTCATCGGGCGTGTAGCGAGCCTGTGACGAGCGCGGGGCGGGGCCGGCGGCGCGTTTTTGCTTGAGGCGTGGAGCGCGTTTCCCTATTCGCTGTGGGTGGCGCTCTCCGATGCCTAATCTTTCTCGCGCCCCGCTCACGTGGGCTGCCCTCGCCGTCGCAGGCGGGCTCGTCGCCTCGTCCACCATGACGGGGTGCGAGGAGCCTGCTCCGCCGACGCAGCTCCAGGGCCAAGTGCACCTGACGCTGCTGCACACGTCCGACGTGCACTCGCGGCTGTTCCCCTACAACCTGCAGATCGGGCAGGTCGACGCGGGCCTCGGCCTGGGCAAGGTCGACGGCATCTCGAACGTCGGCGGCATCGCCCGCATGTCGCACATCATCGGCCGCGAGCGCGCCCGCGCGGGGCGAGCCCTCCACATCGACGGCGGCGACTGTTTCCAGGGTGCGCCGGTCTTCAACTTCTTTTACGGCGAGGCCGAAATTCGAGCGCTCTCGGCGATGGGCGCCGACGCGATGCTGATCGCCAACCACGAGTTCGACACCGGCGCGCGCAACCTGGGTGTCCAGCTGCAAAAGTGGGCGACTTTTCCGGCCCTCGCCGCGAACTACCAGCTCGAGGACCCGACCCTCCCGGGGGCCTCGCCCCTC
>CALKVR010001390.1 GCA_938004815.1 uncultured Polyangiaceae bacterium
GGGGCCGGCGCCGGGGACGCCGAGCCAGAGGGCGGCGGCGGGCGGGGGCTCGTCGCCACCGGCGACGGCGGCCTGCACGATCCACGTGGTCACACCGGCCGCGATGGCGACGGCGCCGATGCCGATCGATACGTTCGCGATCAGCTGGTCGCGCTCGCCCGCGTCGACCTCCGAGCGGCGAGAGGCGGGGCAGCTCGGCGAGCACTGCTCGAGACTGTCGAGCGTCGACTGGGCGGAGACACCGAACCCTGCGAAGAGCCCGACACCCACGAGGCCGACGCCGATCAGCACGATGCCGGGCACAGAGATGACCGGACCGTCATCTTCTTTAGGGGGCTTGGGCGACCCCGGCTCGGACCCCGGGCCCCCCGGGCTGCCCGTGCCCGCAGGCGAGCGCGCGAAGTCGACGCGCGCGGTCGTCCCCGCGCCGACCCGCGCCGTCTTCTTCTCGGTTCGGCCGTCGATCGTCGCCGTGACGATGACCTCACCAGGGTCGGCGTAGGCTCGCCCGGTGCCGGTGAACACGGCCGGGCCGCCCGCTCGCATCACCTCGATTCGCGCGCCCTCGGGCGCGCTCACCATCACCGTCCCGAGCTCGCGACCGAGCGTGGCGATCCAACGCTTGGCCTCCTCGGCGGTGCTCTTGTAGCGGTCTTGGCCGCGCGCGACCTCGTTCTCGGCGTTCTGCTGGACGCGCTGGTACGTGTCCATCGCATCGGCCTTCTGGCCCATCTCACGCCGCGCGTGGGCGATGAGCAGCTCGGTGTTGGGGCTGGGCATCAGGCGGAGCGACTCGCCGAGCTTGGGGAGCGCCTCGGCCGGCTTGCCCGCCGTCAGCAGATCGCGACCCTCGGTGTAGAGGTCGATCGCGCGTTTCGACTCTTCGGCGACCACGTTGCCGGGCTGCGCGGCTGCCGTGCCCGCGACCGACGCGATCGAGAGCGCGATACAGACGAGGCCGGCACGGCCCCTCATGGCGCCGCCGGCACGAGCATTGTCGGTGCGGGCTTGGGGGTGCCCGACTTGGGCGTCTTTTTCTTGAGATCGGCGGCGGGCTTGGGCGGCGGGGTCGGGGCGGGCTTGGGAGGATCGACCTCTGTCGGCTCGAGCGGCGCGACGACGGCGGTCGCTGCGACCGACGGCTCGGGCGACGTAGGCGCGACCTCCGGCCCCGGCGTCGACGAGGCGACGTCTGTCGCGGCCGTGGCCGCGGCAGTAGAGGTAGTCGCCGCAGAGGTCGGCGCGTCTCGGTCCGGCGCGCGCAGAGCGACCCACACCGCGACGGCGAGGAGGAGGGCGCCCGCGCCGGCTACCGCGAGGGCGAGGAGGCCGGTCGACGAGGTGTGGCGCGGAGGAGGAGACGCCTTGCTCCACGCGTTCACCGGCGTGGGGATGGGGGGGAGATCCATCTGCGGCGGGACGGGATCGGTCTTGCCGGACGGCGCGCTCGGCGCCGTCTTCGCCATCGCGGGGGTGGCCGCGGGCGCTTCGACGATCGTGTCGTTGAACGCCGAGACCTCTTTGTCGGTGCGCTCGGGATCGAACTCGGGGCAGAAGGGGCGCAGCGCCTCCATCAGCTCGCCGACGGTCTGGTAGCGACGCCTCGCGTCCTTTTGCAGAGCCCGATCGACGATCGCGTCGAGCGCGGGTGGCAGCCCGGGCTGCGCTTGCGACGGCGGGGTGTGCGGCTCGACCGAGATCGTGACGGCGAGACCGCCCGGGGTCTCGGCCATGAACGGCGGCGAACCGGTGAGCGCTTCGTAGAGAATGACGCCGAGCGACCAGATATCGGTGCGCGCGTCGACGAGCTTGGTCGACCGGATCTGCTCGGGCGACATGTAGAGCGGCGTCCCGAACGACATGCGCGTCGAGGTGAGCTTCGCGTCGTTCAGCGCCTGAACCTTGGAGATGCCGAAGTCGAGCACCTTGATCACGCGCCGCGACCCGATGCGTGACAGAAACACGTTCGAAGGCTTGAGATCGCGGTGGACGATCCCGCGGCCGTGCGCCTCGATCATCGCGAGGCAGGCCTGGAGCACGTAGGACGCGGCCTCGTCGGGCGGCAACGCTCCGCGGTGATCGATCTCGGCCATGAGATCGGTGCCGTCGAGGTACTCCATCACGAGAAATGGCTGGCCCTCGGCCGACGCGCCCACATCGAGGATGCGCGCGACGTGGGGGCTCGTGAGCGAGCTCGCCGCCTGCGCCTCACGCCGGAACCGCAGCACCGCCTCGGCGTCCGACATGAGCTCTTTGCGCAGGATCTTCACGGCCACGACCACGCTGTCGTCGCGCCGCCGCGCCCGGTACACCTGTCCCATGCCGCCCTCGCCGATCTCGGAGAGGATCTCGTACCGGCCGGCAAGCAAGGAGCCCGGAACCACGCGAGGCCATGGTACCCCCGTCTCGTCGAGGGGTCGAACGGGGAGTCAGATCCCCTTGGGCATGAACAGGCCGCCGCTATCCTTGGGGGGCCTCTCTTTGGGGGGCCTGCCTCTCGGAGGTGGCGCCTTCTTGCCGGGAGGCGTCGTCTTCGCGGTCTCGGTCGGCTCGGCGCTCGGCGCAGCCGAGGCGTCCGCCGCGACCGACGCCGCCGGCTCGCCACTGGGAACCTGCGCCGACGAAGCTGCGGGCAGCGTTTCGCCGATAGCTGACGGATCGGTCGTCGTGCCGAGCCCAGGCTCGACCGACGCCGGCGGCGCCGCTGTCACGCCCGGGGACGACCGCGACCGAAAGACGAAGAAGGCGGTCGCGGCCGCGGCACCGACGAAGAGCATGATGATACCGAACAGGGCGGCCGTTCGCGGCGAGGGGGCAGGAGGCGGGACGGTCGAGCTCGATGGATCGGTCGAACGGGATGGCATCGCCGGGCTCGACGGGATGCGCAGGGGAAAGCTCACCGGGTCGGGTGCGGCCTCGGCCGGCGGTGGGCGAGACGCCACCGCCGCCGGCGGCGGCGTCGCCTCCGGCTGCACGACGAGCGTCGTCGGGTCGTCGGCGACCGAATCGATGGGTGGCCGCGACGACAGGGGCGGGTGAACGGGCAACGTCGCGAGCGGCGGGCGGCTCGCGGCGACAGGAGGCCGGACGGACGCCACCACCTTCAGCTGGGTCGGCGTGTCCTCGCGGGCGCGTGGCGTGAGATCGTCGAGCGCCCGCAACAGCTCGGTCATCGACTGGTAGCGCCGCTGCGGGTCCTTTTGCAGAGCGCCGGCCACGATCTCGTCGACCTTGCTCGGCAAGCTCCGGCGGCGCTGCGTGGGCGGCACGTGCGGCTCTTTGGTCACGGCCAAGCCGACGGCGGGCGCGTTCTCGCGAACGAACGGCGGCAGCCCCGTCAGGGCCTCGTACAAGATGACGCCCAGCGACCAGACGTCGCTGCGGTGGTCGGCCGACTTGGCCGAGCGAAACTGCTCGGGGGACATGTAGAGCGGCGAGCCGAACAGGGCCTTGGTGAGCGTGACGTTCTCGTCGACCTGCGCCACGAACTTCGAGATCCCGAAGTCGAGCACCTTGGTCACGCGCTGCCCGCCGCTGTGGGCCAAGAACAGGTTCGACGGCTTGAGATCGCGGTGCACGATCCCGGCGTCGTGGGCCGCGACCATGCCGCGCGCCGCCTCGACGATGATGCTCACCGCCTCGTGGACCGGAAGCACGCCGCGAATGTCGAGCTCACGCGCGAGGTCGTTGCCCTCGAGCAGCTCCATCACGATGAACGGCCGGTTCCGGTCGGTGACACCGCAGTCGAAGACCAGCGCGACGTTGGGGTCACGGATGGCGCCGGCCGCCTGCGCCTCTCGGCGAAAGCGCACGAGCGTGTCGGGGTCCGTCGTCAGCTCCTCTCGCAGGACCTTGAGGGCGACTCGCGAGCCCGTCTGCGTGTCGGTCGCTTCGAACACGTCGGCCATGCCGCCCTTTGCGAGCGGTCGGACGATCTCGAAGCGATCCGCGACGAGGGTGCCTGGACCCACGCCGCCAGTGTAGCACCCCGTCTCCCGACCTCAGAGTTGGTGGCTGAAACGCCGTTTCCCCGTCTCGAGATCGAGGACGACCACGTGTGCATCACCCGAGCGGACGGCCACCAACCCGTCGCGCGCAAAGACGCCCTCGGCGTCGTCGTCGACGGTCGCGGACCAGCGCTTGCGGCCGCTCGCCACGTCGAACGCGACGACAGTCGAGCCGGCCCCGACGACCGCCACC
>CALKVR010001391.1 GCA_938004815.1 uncultured Polyangiaceae bacterium
CCCGCCGGCTGGTCGCCGGCGCGGGCCCAGCGCTTCGGAGAGGCGCTCGTCGACGTGCTCGCGCGCTACCTGGCGTGATCAGCTCATCCAGGTGGCGTCCTTCTGGAGCGCCCACTTGCTCGTGATCTTGCGCTGGCGGGTCCAGAACCGGTAGCCGTCCCAGCCCGTCATGTTGCCGTGGCCGAAGGCGCTGTCGTTCCAGCCGCCGAAGCCGAAGGGCTCGCGGGGCACGGGGACGCCGATGTTGACGCCGCACATGCCGGCCTCGACCCGCTCCATCACCCGGCGCGCCACGTCGCCGCTCGTGGTGTAGACGCTGGAGGCGTTGCCGTAGGGGTTCTTGTTCTCGATGTCGATCGCGCGCTCGAGGTTGGGGACGCGCACGACGCTCAGGACTGGCCCGAAGATCTCTTCGCGCGCGGCGGGCATCGAGGGGTCGACGTTGTCGATGATGGTCGGGCCGACCCAGTAGCCGGAGTCGGTGCCCTTCTTGCTGCGCCCGTCGAGGACGATCTTGGCGCCCGACTTCTCGGCCGCCTCGATGTACCCGCGGATGCGCTCGACGCTGGCCGCGTTCGTGATGGGGCCCATGTCTTGGCCGGTCACGAGCTTCTCGGCGCGGGCGCGGACCGCGTCGAGGATGTGATCGACCTTGCCCACCGCAACGAGCACGGCCGCGGCCATGCAGCGCTGGCCCGCGCAGCCGGTGAACGAGGCGACCACGTTGTCGGCGGTGAGATCGACGTCGGCGTCGGGGACGACGATGAGGTGGTTCTTGGCGCCGCCGAGGCAGAGGGCGCGCTTGCCCTCCATCGAGGCGCGGCCGTAGACCGCCTTGGCCACCTTGGTCGAGCCGACGAAGCCGACCGCCTTGATGTCGGGGTGGTCGCAGAACGCCTCGACGACCTCACGCCCGCCCTGGACGATGTTGAACACGCCCGTCGGCAGGCCGGCCTCTTTCAGGAGCTCGGCGAGGCGCATCGACGTGAGCGGCACCTGCTCGCTCGGCTTCAGGATGAACGCGTTCCCGCCGACGAGGGCCTGCGGCATCATCCACAGGGGGACCATGAGGGGGAAGTTGAACGGCGTGACGCCGGCGACGACCCCGAGCGGCTCGTAGGTGATCTCGCAGGCGACACCGCGGCTCACCTCGAGCTGGTTGCCGGCGGCGAGGTTCGGGAGCGAGCAGCCGTACTCGACGCACTCGATGCCCTTTTCGACCTCGGCCTTGGCCTCGGAGAAGATCTTGCCGTTCTCGTGCGAGACGAGCCAGCTGAGCTCCTCGATGTTCTTCTCCATCAGCTCGCGCAGCTTGTAGAGCACGTGCGCGCGATCGCGGATCGGCCACTCGCGCCACTCGGCGAACGCCTTTTTCCCGGAGGCGACGGCGGCGTCGACGTCTTCGCGGCCGCTCATCACGACCTTGGCCATCGGCTTGCCCCAGCGCGGGTTCAGCACCTCGAGCGTCGCCTTGGACGACATCGGATCGGACCAGGCGCCGCCCACGTAGTTGCGGGCGGGGACGAACTCGGCGAACTCGTAGCTCTTGGCGGAAAACGCGGGGATCATGCTGCCTCCGGAAGAGGAGGCTTCTAGAACGAACCCGCGGGCGGTGGAAGCCCCCCGGCCGGACGGGCCGAGGGAGCGGCGCTATTTCTTGGGCTTCTCGCGCTTGACCGCGGTGGGCTCGGCGAGACGGTTCTTGGTCGTCTGCGCGTCCCAGTAGCTGGGGAAGCAGGGCCGCTCGACGTGCTTGCCGGCGCCCTTGGTCGTGGAGAGCTTGTCGTTCTCCCAGACCACGCTGCCGCGCGAGAGGGTGACGGCGGCGTTGCCGGTGATCGTCATGCCCTCGTAGATGTTGAAGTCGATGTTCTGGTGATGCGTCTTGGCCGAGATGGTCCGCGTCTTGTCCGGGTCCCACACGACGATGTCGGCGTCGGCGCCGGGGGCGATGGTGCCCTTCTTGGGGAACACGTTGAAGATCTTGGCCGCGTTGGCGCTCGTCGCGGCGACGAACTCGCTCGGGGTGAGGCGGCCGGTGCGCACGCCGTGGTGCCAGAGGATGCCCATGCGGTCCTCGACGCCGCCGGTGCCGTTCGGGATCTTGCGAAAGTCGTCGAGGCCAGCCTGCTTTTGCGGGGTGCAGAAGCAGCAGTGATCGGTGGCGGTGGTGTTGAGGATACCGGCCTGGAGGCCCCGCCAAAGGGCGGCCTGGTGCTCCTTGGACCGGAAGGGCGGGCTCATCACGTAGTGCGCGGCCTTGTTCCAGTCGGGATCGCGGTAGACCGAGTCGTCGATGACGAGGTGCTGCGAGAGGACCTCGGCGAACACGCGCTGGCCCTCGAGGCGGGCGCGGGTGACGGCCTCGAGGGCGTCGATGCACGAGGTGTGGACGAGGTAGATCGGCACCCCGAGGACCTCGGCGATGCGGATGGCGCGGTTCGCGGCCTCACCCTCGACCTCGGGCGGACGCGAGAGCGGGTGACCCTCCGGACCGGTGATGCCGCGCTCGAAGACCTCTTTTTGGAGGCGGAAGACGAGCTCACCGTTCTCGGCGTGCACCGTGCACAGCGCGCCGAGCTCACGCGCGCGCGAGAAGCTCGAGACGAGCACCTCGTCGTCGCACATGATCGCGCCCTTGTAGGCCATGAAGTGCTTGAAGCTGTTGACGCCGTGCTCCTTGGTCAGCGTGCCCATGTCGGCGTGCACGCTGTCGTCCCACCAGGTGATGGCGACGTGGAACGAGTAGTCGGCGGCGCTCTTCTCGGCCCAGCCGCGCCACTCTTTGTAGGCGTCGAGGATGCGCTGCTTGGGGTTGGGGATGACGAAGTCGATGATCATCGTCGTCCCGCCGGCGGCGGCCGCGCTCGTCCCGCTGAAGAAGTCTTCGCTCGCCACCGTGCCCATGAAGGGCAGCTCCATGTGCGTGTGCGGGTCGATGCCGCCCGGCATGACGTAGGCGCCCGACGCGTCGATGACGCGCGCGCCCGCCGGAGCCTCGACGTCCTTGGCGACCGCGCTCACGGTCTCGCCCACGATGAGCACGTCGGCTCGCCGCTCGCCCTCGGCCGTCACGACCGTACCGCCCCGAATCACGCTTGCTGCCATGGTGAGCTCCTCTGAGAGTGGTCTAGTCGATCGCGGGTTGAGGGAAAAGCCGGCCGAACGCCGCCCTCAGGGGCAGGGGGGCAGATCCGGCACGCGGCAAAGGTGGAAGGAGCCGGTTATCGGTGTCGATGTGCCGTCGGTCCCGTTCGCCGTCCCCTCGAACGTTCCTCGGACCGAGCCGCCGACCTCGCCCACGTTCAGGAAGTCGACGTCGACCAACGCGAGAACGTACACGTCGTCGCCGACCGAGTAGTTTCCGGTAGCAGGACCCGGCTCCGGCGCGAACAGCGAGGCGTCGCCGGCGTTCGGCTCGCACGCGCTCATGTGGAACCCGGACGCGCATTCGCCGCCGGGGCTGTACCGGGCCACCGGAAACGGATCGCGACCGCAGCCGCTGAAGTATTGCCCGAGCACGGGTCCGTCGACCTCGAAGTAATAGCCATCGTCCAGGATGACCGGGCACTCGACGGATGCCCCGCCTCCGCCGCCTGCGCCCGCGCTCGTCGACGTCGCGAACGAGGCGGTGGAGGAGGCAGCCGCGGTCACGCCGTTGGAGCCGGCGCCCGTGCTCGCCGCGCTCGCTGTTGCGCCCCCGGTGCCGCCGTCGTCGGGCACGATCTGCACCTCGCTGCATGCGCACGAGAGCACGACGATACCGGCAGCCGCCCGACGTGAAGTCATGGGCCGATCGTACGGCGTTCCGCGGTGCGGCGCTGCCCCGATGGGGCGCTCGCGCTCGCTCCCCGCGCGGCGCTGGACCGGAAATCGGGCCAGCACCGCGGGTTGACGGTCTGCCGCCGCGTTGGATCGGATCTTGTGAATGACGTCTCCCGAGTCACCACGGAGGACGGAGCCATGGGCTGTTTGATCGAAGGTTACGTTCTGTGCCCGTACCGCTCGGGGGCGCGCGATCGGTTTCGTTGGGCGTTCGGCGTGCTCGCGCCGAGCGGCTTCGCCACGAACGACGGCAGCGAGCGCTCGTGGATGGAGGTGCAGTTCGCCCTGAGAGGGTGGCAGCCCAGGCTCCGCGCGCGCCTGCGGTTCCTCCAGCCCGAGCGGCACCGCGTCGAGGTCTTCGACGGCGAGCGTTTCCAGCCGACTGATCGGTTGGTCGTCGACGGCGAGCCTCTGGTGCCGTTCGAGGAGGGGCGCCTCTGCGAGATCGACTTCGATCTCCCGCTCGGCGGCGGCGACCTGACGCTCGCGGTCGAGGGCCTCTGCTCCGACGAGGTCCTGCGGGATCGCTTCGGCATGATCGCCGGGCGCGTCCGGCGTGAGTCTCGCCGCCTCGAGATGGAGGTGCGCGTCGGCTTCGTGGCCGCGCCGCTGCGGCGCCGCTCGAAGGCGCTCGGCGTGATGCGCCTCCGCGTCGAGAACGTGACGTTCGTCGATCCCGACGCGACGACGGGCGACGTCCTGCTCGCCTCGGCCGTCTCGGCTCACGTGGTCGTCTCCGTCGAGAACGGCGCGTTCGTCCCCACCGAGGACCCGCCGGCGTACGCCGCGCCGGTCGTGGCCGCGTGCCGCAGCGAGGGGGCCACGCCCATCGTCGCCAACGATGGCGGCAGCGAGCTCCTCGTCGCGGTTCCCTCGGCGGTCTCGGACGACTTCGCTGACGCTGCGAACGACGCGATCGAAGACCTGGAGGAGATCGAGGAGGGGGAGCTCATGGCCCTCCGGACGACGCGTTTCCCGCCGCCCGAGCCGGGGGCGCCGGCGATGGCGAGTTGATCCTGCGCCGAGCGCGAGGCGGGACGCGTGCTAGACCCGGGCCGTGGTCTGGGCGGCCCTCGCCACCGTCGGCTTTCTCGTCCTCGCGGTCGTCGCGAGGCGTTGGGTCGCGCGCCGCGGACCGCGCGCCGCGGCCGTGGCTGCCGCGTGCGCGTGCGCGTTCGCGTGCGGCAGCTACGGCGCAGCGCGGGCCTACGCCAACATCCGGGGCACGCCCGAGCCGCAGCCGCCTCGCGAGCTCGGGCCTGGGGTCGTGTACGAACGCCGTGTGGACCCCTCGGCGCCTCGCGTCGAGCACTGGGTGAAGGTCGACCTCGGCCGGGGCGACCTCGAGGTGGTCTTTTCCCGAGGGGACGACGGGGACCTGCCGCTCGTCGGCGCCACCACCAGCGAGTTCGCGGTCGACGAGGGCGCCATCGTCGCGACCAACGGCGGGTTCTTCGAGCCGTGGGAGCCGGGCCTCATCGATCCGTACCCGAAGCGCGGGGAGCGCGTCGCACCAGTCGGGATCGGCGCGAGCGATGGGCGCGTTTTCGGCGAGGCCGACCCCCGCGTCCGCACCCTCTTCGTCGCCGGAGACGGCTCGCTCGGCTTCGAGCGTCCGGAGAAGATCGTCGCCGCGATGTCGGGCGGTTGCATGCTGGTCGAGCGGGGGCGGCCGCGATCGTCCGGGGGCTGCGAGCTGATGAAGGTGAACGACAAGCCTCAGCCGCGGACGGCGCTCGGGCTGAGCGCCGACCGCCAGACGCTGTGGCTCCTGGTCGTGGACGGCAGGCAGGCGCGGTACTCGGCCGGCGCCACGCTCGACGAGCTCAGCGC
>CALKVR010001392.1 GCA_938004815.1 uncultured Polyangiaceae bacterium
GAGCGTCTCCTTCCAGTGTGCGGCGAGACCCTCGTCTTCGACGAGCCCGGCGAGAGCGACGCGGTCAAACGCAACGCGAAGCCGTTCGTGATCTGGGTGCGGAGCACTGCGGTCCGCCCCGACGATCGCTACGATCTGCACGTGCACGTCCACGGCGGCGAAGCGGCGCGGCGCCTGACCCTCGGATCGGGGTTTCCGCTCGTCCTGGCCACGCTCGACCTGGGTGCGCTCTCGGGCGACTACCGCGGCGCGTTCCCCGATCGCAAGTCCTGGGACGCGTCCATCTCGTCGGTCGACCGCGCGGTCTCCGAGGTGGTCGGCCGCGAGGTGAAGGCCGACCGCATCCTCGTCTCGTCGTTCAGCGCGGGGTACGGGGCGATCGGTGAAATCCTCACCGCCACCGGCGACGCCCCGCCTTCTGGCGTGATCCTCCTCGACTCGCTCCACGCGAGCTACAAGGCCAGCCCGCCGGGTGAGGTCGAGCCGATCACGCTCGAGCCCTTCCTGGGCTACGCCCGGCGTGCCCTCGAGGGCCGCGGGTTCTTCGCCCTCACCCACAGCGCGATCGTGCCGCCGGGGTACGCCTCGACCTCCGAGGTCGGGACGTATTTCTTGCGGACCCTCGCCGTCGAGGCGAGCCCCCTCGACGCGCCCTCGCAGGGCCTCGCGCTGCGCCGCGTCGCCGGCGAAAAGGGCTTCATTTTGCGCGGCTACGCGGGCGAGGACAAGGGCGCACACTGCGCGCACCTCACGCTGCTCCCCGAGCTCATCGAGAGCTGGTTAGAGAAGCGCTGAGCGCTCGAAGGCGGGAGGCGAGCGCTCGCCGCCTCTTGCCTGCTCCCCGGCGTTTTCAGCTACCATCCCAGACGATGCGCCTTCTCTTGCCCTCCCTCCTGCTCGGCTGTGCGGGGTTCGCTTTAGCGGCGGGGTGCACGGTGCCCGTTCGCATCTACGGAGACGGCGGCGGCGGCGCGGGGGGTGAGGAGCCGACGACGGCGTCGAGCAGCAGCGGGAGCCAGGGCGCGGGCGGTGAGGTGCCCGGGATCTGTGGGGACGGGACCAAGAACACCGGCGAAGAATGCGACGGGAGCGACTTCGGCGCCGACACGTGCGCAGAGCACGGCTTCGTGGGCGGCGTCCTCACCTGCCTCGCGGACTGCACCGTCGCGACGACGGCGTGCTCGCAAACCTGCGGCAACGGCACCATCGATCCGGGCGAGCTCTGCGACGGCACCTCGTTCATGAACGATCTGACGTGTCAGTCCATCCTGCCCAACTCGCCCGGCGGGTCGCTCATCTGCTCGCCGACGTGCACGTCGATCGACGCAAGCCAGTGCCAAGCGCCGGCGTCCTGCGGCAACGGCATGTACGACATGGGCCAAGAGCAGTGCGACGGCACTCTCTTGAACGGGGCGACGTGCGCCTCGATCGGCTTCGCGAGCGGCAACCTGGCCTGCAACCCGAACTGCACCTTCGACACCGGCGCGTGCACCACGTGCGGCAACGATACGGTGCAGAACGGCGAACAGTGTGACGGCACCGACCTCGGCGGGCAGAGCTGCCAGTCGCTTGGCTACGCGCCGGGCAGCGGTCTCACTTGTACGGGCTCCTGCACCTTCGACACGAGCAGCTGCACACTCTGCGGCAACGGCCAGGTCAACCCCGGTGAGACCTGCGACGGCGCGAATTTCAACGGCCAATCGTGCGCGACGCAGGGTTTCTACGCCGGCAACCTGGGCTGCACCGGCGCTTGCCAGCTCGACGCGTCGAACTGCACGAACTGCGGCAACGGGGCGGTCAACACCGGCGAGCAGTGCGACGGCGGCGATCTGGGCGGCCAGAGCTGCGGCTCGCTCGGCCTGGGGATCGGCAACCTCGGTTGCACGGGCTCGTGCGCGTACGACGTCACCGGCTGCACCAACAACTATTGCGGCAACGGCAGCATCGACTCCGGCGAGCAGTGCGACGGCGGTAACCTGGCCGGACAGAGTTGCCAGAGCCTCGGCTACCAGAGCGGTTCGCTCTCTTGCCACGGCAACTGCACCCTCGACACCGGCGGCTGCTATTCGTGCGGCGACGGCAACGTCAACCCGGGTGAGGAGTGCGACGGCGGCAACCTCAACGGCGCGAGCTGCGGCTCGTTCGGATACTCGCTGGGCTCGCTCTCTTGCAACGGCAACTGCACGTACAACACGGGCAACTGCACGAACTGCGGCAACGGCGTCCTCGACGCCGGTGAGGAGTGCGACGGCTGGGACTTCGGCGGCGGCTGCACGACGTGCGACTGCTACTTCGGTGATTTCAACTGGTACGGCTCCCTCGACTGCACCGGCTCGTGCACGATCGGCACCGCGAATTGCTTCTACAATCCCTGTAACCCCTGGTGTTTTTGAGCGGTCGGAGGGTCAGGGCGCCGGTACGACCTGCACGACCGTCTTGGTCGGCGCGTTGGGGTCGCTCGGCTTGCCCACCGCGTAGGTGAGCGCGAGGAGCGAGCCGTCGGGGGCGACCGCGATCGACACCGGCACCGCTTGGGGGCGATCCGCCGCGTCCACGGGGGGCAGCTTCGATACCTGCTGTTTGCGGACAATCTCCAGGTGGTCCCTAACCCACCGCACGCGCGCGGCGAGCGCACCGGCGGTGACGTCGGCCTTCGAGCCGGGTGGGAACGGGAAGAGATGCGACTCGAGAACGATCGCTTCGTCGAGCCCGGCGCCGCGCAGCGCCGCGTCGAGCTTCTGGCGACCCGCGTCGGTCGAGCAGACGTCGGCCGCGCAAACGTCGATGGTCTGCGACGCTTTCGGGTCGGCGCCCGCGATCACGAGGCCCAGGCTCGACCGGTTGTCGGCGTCACGCTTGCCGTCGGCGTAGAGGAACGCCTTCTTGGACGGGAGCCACGCCACGCGCGCCCGCCTCGGATCGAGGTCGGCTGGAAACATCGCGCGGGCGACCCGTGGGTACGGGTCGGGCGGACCAGCCGATGCGGTCGGCGCGGCCGTCGCGGTGTCGAGCGGGGCAGCCTCGGAGTCCAGCGAGCGCTCGGGCATCACCGGGAGCGGCAGCGGCTCGGAGCGCGGCCGCTCGTCCGCGCCGCCGCAGGCGACGAGCGAAGCGAGAGCAGCGGCGGCGAGGCGCATCGCTCGAGACCTTAGCGCAGATCGGCGAGCACGGCCCGAGCAGCGTTGTAGCCGCACATCCCGTGGACGCCCGCGCCCGGGTGCGCGTAGCTCGAGCCCAGGTAGAGACCACGGAGCGGCGTTCGATAACGAAAGTACGGAAACAGGGGGCGCAGAAAGAGCTGATTGGTGATGTCGGCGGTCCCGCCGCCGAGATCGCCACCGAGCAGGTTCTCGTTCATCGCCTCCAGATCGGTAGGGGTGAACGCGACGCGCGCGAGGATTCGCTCGCGGAAACCGGGAGCGAGGGCTTCGATGCGCGCTTCGATGCGCTCCAGGTATCGAGCGCGTGCAGCAGCGTCATAACCGCCCGCGATCTCGCCGGGCACGCGCGAGTAGGCGTAGAGCGTGTGCTTACCCGCCGGCGCGCGCGTGGCATCGAGGATCGATTGCTGGCCGATCACCAGGTACGGGTCCTCGGGCAAGCGCCCCTCGCGCACCTCGCGCGTGAACCGAGCGAGATCGTCGAGGCTCTCGCCGGTGTGCACGACCGCGGCCTCTCTCGCGGGCTCGGCGAGCCAGGGCACGGGCCCGGCGAGCGCCCAGTCGACCTTGAACGTGCCGAAGCCGCGACGGAACCGGCGCATGGCGTCGAGGACAGTGCTCGGAACGGAACGCTGGTCGCAGAGCTCGAGAAACAGCGTCGGCGCCGCCGTGTCGGCGACGATGGCGTGCTTCGCGCGGATCTCTTCGCCCGAGCTCGTCCTCACCGCGACCGCGCGCGAGCCCTCGGTCAGCACGTACTCCACACGCGCGCCGACGTGAACGTGACCGCCAGCCTCGCGGAGCCGCGCACAGAGCGCGCGCGTGATCATGCCGGCACCGCCCTCGGGGACCTGGAAGCCGCCGTGGCTGCCGGTCACGGCGAGCATGAAGCCCACGATGGCGCCGAGGGCGTCGTCGGGCCCCACGTCGGTGTGCAGCGCGAGCGCCGGAATCACGCGGCGCGCCGCCTCGGTCTTGAACGTGCGCTCGGCGAACGCGCGCCCGCTCGACAGGGCGACCGACGCGAGGCGCACCATCGTGGCCGGACCGATCGACAGGCCGCGGCGAACGGCCGGGAACGTCTCGAGGAGCGCGGGGAGCAAGCGGTCCGCGACCGAGGCGTACCAGGACGCGATGCGTCTCCACGCCTCGCCGTCCTCGCCCATCAGCTCCGCGGTCCGATCGAGATCACGTGCCAGGACACCGCACGAGCCGTCGAGGGCCGGGTGCGCGCTGTCGATGGGCGCGTGCCGCCACTTGACCCCTGCCCCTTCGAGATCGAGCTCGACGAAGGCCGGGCTGTGGCGGCCGAACGGAAAGAACCCCGCGCCCACGTCGTGCTTGAAGCCAGGCAGCGTCGTCTCGGCGGTGCGGACGGCGCCGCCGGGCTCCATCTTCGACTCGAGCACGAGCACGTCGAGCCCGGCGCGCGCCAGGACGTTGGCGGCGACGAGGCCGTTGGGGCCCGAACCGATGACGATGACGTCGCTCACGGGTCTCGCCTCTCTACCAGAAGGCGCGGCCCGCGGCGCGTGCTATGCCGGCAAAAACCCGTGGCCCTCCTCTTCTCCGACGAGCCGCCCGCGTTCGAGGTCGTCAACGCGCGTGGCCCGTCCCGCTACATGCTGCTCTGCGACCACGCGAGCGTGCGAATGCCGCGCAAGCTGGGGACGCTGGGCCTATCGCCCGAGGTGGCCGAGACGCACATCGGCTGGGACATCGGCGCCGCCGACGTCGCCCGCGCGGTCGCGGCGCTGCTCGATGCGCCGCTCGTCCTCTCCGGCTACTCGCGGCTGGCGATCGACTGCAACCGGCCGCCCGGTGTGCCCGCGAGCGTTCCGGCCGTCACGTGCGAGATCGTCGTCCCCGGCAACGCCGATCTCTCGGACGCGGATCGGGCGGAGAGAGAGGCCGAGCTGTTCTTTCCCTACCAGCGCGCGATCGAGCGCGTGCTCGCCGATCGCGAGTCCCGCGGCGTGGCGAGCGTCGTTCTCAGCATCCACTCGTTTACCCCGCACCTCTACGGGCGAGACCGTCCTTGGCATTTCGGCGTCATGTACGGCCGCGACCGCCGGCTCGCCGCGTGCTTCCTCGAAGCGTTCACGGCGGAGCCTGGCTTCGTCGTCGGGGACAACGAGCCCTACCAC
>CALKVR010001393.1 GCA_938004815.1 uncultured Polyangiaceae bacterium
CGAGACCGACGCGCTGCCCGCCCGTCTCGCCGCGCCCGCCGCCGCGACCCCCGGGATTCGGCGCCTGCCCGAACTGCTCGACGATTTCCGCTTCGAGGCGGGCGCCGCCTCGGTCGCCTGCCCGCTCACGCGCCGTTGGGCCCGCACGCTCTCGGCCGAGTTCAAGAGCGGCGCTTGCCACGCGGGCCGCTACGAGACGTCGCTCGTGCTCGCCGCCCGGCCCGAGCTCGCCGACGACGCCGGCCGCGCCGCGCTCGACGCCGTCCCGATCTCCCTCTCCGACGGCATCCGGGCCGGCAAGACGGGCTTTCGCGAGATGGGCATGACGCAGGCGTACGCCGGCGCCCCCGCCGAGGCCTCGGCGGCCGAGGGCAGCGAGCAGCTCGATCTCCTGGCCGCGATGATCGTGGGCGAGGTCACCGAGGCGCTCGCGCAACGAGGGGCGGGCACCTGATGTTCTCCAAGGACGGGCCGAGCTTTCGCGAGCTCATGCAGCAGGCACTCTCGTCGACCCAGGGCGGCTACGACATGCTCGCGCCGAAGTTCGACGCGACGCCGTTTCGTACGCCCGACGACGTTGTCGCCGCGACGCTCCGTGACCTGGGTGAGGTCGACGCGGCGATCGATCTCTGCTGCGGGACGGGCGCGGGGCTCATCGCGCTCAAGCAGATGACGACGAAGCGCCTCGTGGGCGTCGACTTCAGCCAGGGCATGCTCGACGTCGCCAAAGAGCGCGTAGGCGCCTCGCGGGCCACCCTCGAGCTCTGGAAGAAGGACATCTTCGAGATCGACGAGACCGGCACGTTCGGTCTCGTCACCTGCTTCGGCGCCTTCGGCCACGTCGTCGAGGAGGCCGAGTCACGGTTCGTCGGTCTGGTGCGCAAGCTCCTCAGGCCCGGGGGCCGGTTCGTCTTCGTCACCGCGCGCGCGCCTCACCCCCTCTCGCGGCGCAGCATCGTGGGCCGCGCGTTCAACGCGACCATGCGCGTCCGCAACGCCCTCTTCGATCCGCCCTTCATCATGTACTACCTGACGTTCATGCTTCCGCGTGCCGAGCGGCTGCTCCGCTGGCACGGGTTCGACGTGCGCCTCGACGAGGGCGCCTACCCCGCGCCCTGGGGCGAGCTCGTGCGCGTGGTCGCGACGCGGCCCTGAGCGCTCAGGGCGCGTACCATGAGACTGTCGCGCCATGGTCCTGGGGGCCTACGCGCCCCGAGATCGCGAACCGGCCGGTCGCGTCGACCGCCATCGACCGCACCAAGTAGAAGTCGACCGGGTTCTCGAAGAGCGTGTTTCCCTCTGGGTCTACCTTCAGGATCGCGTGCTCACCGGTGTAACGGTATGCGACCGTGTTTCCGAACGGATCGAGCGCGATCACGCCATAGCCACCGGGCACGCTCCAAGCCTCGACGCCGGCCGCATCGACGCGTCGCAGCGAGCCGTTCGAGCCCACCACGACACCGCCGAGCTGATCGGCGGCCACCGTATCGCCCGAATCGACGGCGAACACGGCCGCCCCGTCGGGGTCGAGCTTGAGCACCGCCCGCCCGCTGCCCGCTACAGTCACACCATCGAGCGTGAGCGAGTCTCCGTGGTACACGGAGACGAAAACGCTACCTTCGTCGTCGATCGATACGTTCTCGGCCTGGTCCTCCCCGGCGCTCGAGAGAGCGCGAGACCAGATGAGCGTGGGCGTGGCCTCGTCGTAGACGGCCACGTAGGCGTCCAGGCCCGCCGCCGTCATCGGCCCAGCGCCCAGGTCGATCGTGTTCTCGAAATAGCCCACGACGGCCACGCGCCCGGCATCGTTGACCGAGACTTCGCGAACGTAGCTCGGCCCGGTCGACGTGAACCCACGGGCCCAACGGATCTGCATCGACGGCGTGAACAGCCCCACGAACGTGGCGTACGGTGGGTCGCCCGCGACGACGGTCGCAAAGTCGACGGTCTGGCTGGCGCGCCCGGTGATCGCGAAGCCGCTCGCCGGCATCGCCGCGATCGAAAGCGCTTCTTCATGGCCGGCGTCGCCGAAGCGGATGGCGCCAGCCGGCGTGGTGTCGGGCGAAAAAGAAACCGCAAAACCGTCGGTGTCCCCGGCGCTCGTCAGCGACCCGCTACCGAAGTCCATCTCCCCGGCAAAGATCCCCGTCCCATAGAGCGCACCCTCGTCGTCGAAAGCGAGGCCGTACAACTCCGGGTTGGTCCCCTGGGCCGTACGGGTCTCGAGGAGCACTCCCGTGCAGGCTTGCGAAACCCCATCACAGTCTTCGTCGAGAGGGCTCGCGCAATTCTCGGCCGAGGGCAGCGTCTCGCCCTGACACGCCCCATAGCCCGAGCCATCCGGGGCACAAGTCTGGGCCCCCGAACCGCAGACCCCGACCCCGTCCGTACCAGCGGGCCCGCTGTAACAGGGCAGGACCGCTCCTGGAACGCAGCTCGAGCCACCAGACGAAGAGGCCGCCATCTGCGAGCTCGACGCGCTGGCGCTGCCCGCATCGCCACCGCCAGTCCCGCCGTCGTCGCCGCAGCCCAGCAGGACGAGCCACGGCAGGGAGATTGCAAGCGTCGAGCAGGCAAGCCTGGGCATGACCAAGATACGCAAAACGTTCGACGAACCTTTCGACGTTTCTTCCGCCAGGATGGGTCAGCCGTCGCAAACGCTCGAGCAGCTCGTCATGAAGCAGCCCTCGACGTCGCCGAGGAGGGTGTTCATGTCACAGCCCGCTGCCGTCGGGTCGGCGAAGCACGCGGCGCAGGCGCCGTTGGCGAGGCACGCGCTCACCTCGGGGCAGCAGGCAGGGTCGACGCACGCGTCGCATTCCGCGACCGTCGTCGTGTAGTCGGTCCCGCAGATCCCCTCGGTGATGATCGAGCAGTCGGTCGCGCACGACGCGGCCAAGCAGGTGTCGAGGGCCGCGCACGGGGTCGCGTCACACGCCGCGATCTCGTCGCAACAGTTGGTCTCCGCGCAGGCCCCGCAGGCCGGATCGGCGAACGACTCCTCGATCGGTCCGCAATTGGGCGCGTCACCGGTGGCGGACGACGACGCCTTCGTCGCTCCGCCACCGCTGCCGCCCGAACCGGAGTCGTCACCACACCCGACCAGCGCGAGCGCGACGACGATCGCGCCGGCGCCGCGGCTCATGCCGGCCTCGCCGAGAGGATCTCGTCGGTCGCCTTCTCCGCGAGCATGTAGATCGGAACGACGATGAAAAAGCCCGGGATTCGAGGGAACGAGCTCGCGTCGACGACGCGCAGGTTCTCGGTGCCGCGCACGACGAACTTCGAGTCCAGCACCGCCATGGGGTCGTCGTCCGCCCCGATCTTGCACGTGCACGACGCGTGGTGGCCCCACGCTTCGGCGCGCACGAAGTCGCGTACGTCGTCGGGCGTCGAAACCGCCGTGCCGGGCCAGACCTCGTCGAACGACGAGAAGAGCATGAGATCGTCGACCCGCTTGCCGATGCGGCGCGCGAGATCGACGCCCGCGACCATCGCGTCGAGGTCGTGCGTGTCGGCGCCGCCCGCCGTCGTCCCCTCGTCGAAGTACTTGAACTGGATCTTCGGGGTGTCGAGCGGATCGGTCGAGCGCAGCGTGACCGTGCCAGCCGTGTTCTTGGTGTGACCCTTGAGGACGGCCCAGGTGAAGCTCCGGTGGTCCTCGAGCAGCGTGTCCGAGTACCCAGGAAAGTACCCGCGAAAATCGCCCGGCAGCCCGAACACGAACAGGTCCGGGTCGGGCGCGTCGGGCCCCGATCGGTAGACGATGCCGACGGTGCCGCCGTTCGAGGTATAGACGCCCTTGCCTTCACGCCAGTCGTCGAGGCACGGATCGCCCGGCTCACCGATGGTGCAACCGTCGAGGACGCGGAAGTCCGAGTCCATCCGGCTGACGATGCCCACCTCGTAACGGTCTTGCATGTTGGTGCCGACGCCGGGCAGATCTCGTCCTTGGGGCCGATGCCCGAGAGCTTGAGGAGCTGAGGCGTGTTGAAGACGCCGCAGCTCACGATGACCTCGGCGCGCGCCGTCGCCTTGCGAGCGGTGCCGCCGCCGCCGGAGCTGGCGTTCGGGTCGGCGCGGTAGAGGTGTTTGCCCTCGAGGTACTCGACCCCGGTGGCGCGCAGCTTGTCGCCCTGCTCCTCGAAGGTGAGCTTGGTCACGAACGCGCCCATCCGGAGCGTCAGCGGGAAGCCCTGATCGATGGTGTCCAGGATGAACTCGCGCGGGCCGTTTCGCTTGTTGCCGTTGGCGTGCATCGGAATCGTGTAGATGCCGACCTGCTGGTCGCGGCCGGGGGCCCCGCTGTTGAGGTCGCGTTTCATGAGCCCGAAGAGCTCGTTGTTGAAGACGACCTCGCTCAGCGAGCCGAGGAACCCGCCGCCCATCTCGAGGTCGACCTCGAGCGCGGCCGCCATCACGACCTTGAGCAGCTTCTTGTCCTGGAGGGCGATGCGCGAGTCGGGCTGCCGGGTGTGGAGCCAGCCGTCGAAGCCGTGGCCGGTCTTGTCGTCCTTCTTGCCGAGGTAGTCGCAGTGCTCGAGCACCTCGAAGTACCTGCGCATGTTCGGCGCGCGCCACGAGTCGTCGCCAGTGATGTCGGCGATGTACTCCCAGTCGCTCTCGTGCGGGTAGACGGTGATGAGCGCGTTGTGCGCGGTGCAGCCGCCGAGCGTGCCGGCGCGCGGGTAGAGCACGCCCTTGTCGGTGAGCTTGGAGTCGAGCGCGGCCTGCGCCGGGTCGTCCCAATGGTCGACGAAGAAATCCCACCGCATGTTCTCGTCCTCGGTCGACTGCGGGTGGAACGCGGGGACCTGGTAGACCTCGCTGTCGCCGTGATCTTCACCGGCCTCGAGCAAGAGCACCTTGTGCCCGGCGCGCGCGAGGTTCGCGGCGAGCGGACCGCCACCGGCCCCCGACCCGATCACGATGTACTCGAACGCCGTCTCGTTCGCTTCTTGCTCGGTCGAGGCCGCGTCGTCGCAGCCGCTCGCGACCGCCGCGCCCGTGACCACCGTCGTCTTCAGGAAGTTTCGTCGTCCGAAATCTCTCATGTAAGCCCTCGTGTGATCTTTGGTACCACACGTCGGACAACCTGCTTTTTCTACCTTTTTCGCGGCAATTTTGCGGCTTGGGCAGCGTTAACGCGCCCGCCGCTCGCGCGCATTTCGCGAGTCTTCTCGCGATGAAAGCGTTGCCCACCCCGGAGGGTTGGCGCGCGCGCCACGCGATCCGTCAAGGCGTCGCGACGGCGGCCGGGCCCATTTTGGTCGCGACGATCGGGTCCTCGTCGGCTGTCTTCCACGGCACCTCCGGCCACCAGCGAACGATCGGCGGTGGGGTCGACGGCTCGACGCTCTCGCCCGGGCGCGGCACCGCGAGCGGAGCGCCGGCGCGTTCGGCCGCGACGATGATCCGTTCGACGGGCTCGGTCCAACCGTGGAACGCCAGATCGAACAGCCCCCAGTGGATCGGTACGAGCAGCTTGCCGCGCACCATCTCGTGCGCGCGCACCGCCTGCTCGGGCCCGAGGTGCCAGTCGGGCCACGCGCTGCCGTACGCGCCGCTCTCGATCATCGTCACGTCGAAGGGGCCGAGCTTTTCGCCGATCTCGGTCATCGCCGGAAAGAGCCCGGTGTCGCCCGAGAACCACGCGCGGTGCTTGGCCCCGATGAGCGCGTAGCTCGCCCAGAGCGTGCTGCCGTTGTCGAAGGGCGTGCGCCCCGACGCGTGGCGCGCGGGCGTGGCCACGATCTCGACGTCGCGCACCGTCGTGCGCTCCCACCAGTCGAGCTCGATGATGCGCGCCTCGGGGATGCCCCACGCCGCGAGGTGAGCGCCGACGCCGAGGGGGACGACGAACGGCGCGTCCCAGGCCGCCATGGCCGCCATCGTCGGGTAGTCGAGGTGATCGTAGTGATCGTGCGAGATGACGACGGCGTCGATGGGCGGCACGTCGGCCAGCGCGAGCGGCGGCGGATACCACCGCCGTGGCCCTGCCCACGTGACGGGCGAGATGCGCTCGCTCCACACCGGATCGGTGAGGATGGTGGCGCCGTCGATCTCGATGACGAGCGTGGAGTGGCCCAGCCATGTCACGCGGAGCCCGCTCGGCGGCGGCGCGGCGAAGCGCTCCTTGTCGACCTGCAAGACCGGGAGCGGATCTGTGGGCGACGCGACCTCGCTCTTGTCGAACATGCCGCCGATCATCCCCCAGAAGTCGTTGTGGAGCGGCTGGGGGTTCTCGAATACGCCGTCCTGGAACTGAGGCGACCGCTGCATGCGCTCGAGCCGCGCGCCTGCCGGATCGCCGCCGAAGGCGCGCCAGCCATCGACGACGACAACGACGACGAGCACGAGCAGCGGCACGAGCACGATGGCCGCGCCCCACTTCAACACGCGGCGCAGGCGCGGCCGCTTCACGAGCGCCTCCCCGAGGGGGTGCCCAGCGGGGCGCACAGCATACGGATCGCGACGCCCATGCTCTCCGAGAACGCCGCGCGAGTGGGTGAGGCGTGCTTGAAGCCGCGCGCCGTCGCGTAGAGCGTATCCGCGAGCTTCGGGGCGGTGATGCCCGCGTCGCGGTACACCGGCATCAGGGGCGACGCCTTGAGCACCCGGGCCAGCGAGGCGAGGAACGCGGCGTCACCGTCGCGGATGATGTCGGCGCCGAGCGTCCCGCTCGCCTCGCCCAGATCCGTCGCCACCGCCCCGAGGAGCCCGACGTACCGACCGACCCACGCGTCGAAGGCGGCGACGAGCCGCTCGTCGAGCGGCTCACCCTCGGCGGCGAGAGCGGCGTTCGCCTCGTCGAGGGCGGTGCCGACCGCGTGCGCGAGCGTCGCGCGGAACAGGTCCTCTTTGGTGGCGAAGTGCAGGTAGAGGCCCTGCCGCGAGAGCTCGGCGGCGCGCGCCACCTCGTCCATCGACGTCTTGCGAAACCCGAACCGCATGAAGACACCGAACGCGGCGTCGAGCAGCTGCTTGCGGCGAGGGTCGGCGGCTACGCGTTCACGGGGCGTGCGTCGCATGTGGACGACATTGACAATATCGATTCACATTGTCAATGTCGACCAGCGAGGTCGAAAACATGAGAGTGATCCTGTTCGGGGCGTCGGGGATGGTCGGCCAGGGCGTGCTCCGGGAGTGCCTGCTCGATCCAGAGGTCGAGGCGGTGCTCTCGATCGGCCGGGCCGACATCGACGCCCGCCACGAAAAATTGCGGCACGAGACCGTCCCCGACCTCTTCGACCTGTCGGCGCTCGGGGGCGACCTCGCCGGCTACGACGCGTGCTTGTACTGCCTGGGCGTCTCTGCCGCGGGCATGAAAGAGCCGGCGTACCGCCGCGTCACGTTCGACCTCACCCTGTCGACCGCGAACGCCCTCCTCGCCGCGAACGCCTCCATGACGATGTGCTTCGTCTCCGGCGGCGGCACGAACGCGAACAGCACGACGATGTGGGCGCGGGTCAAGGGCGAGGCCGAGAACGCCCTCCTCGCCATGCCGTTCGGCGCCGCGTACATGTTCCGCCCCGGCTTCATCCAGCCCCTCCACGGCATTCGATCCCGAACGGCCGCCTACCGCGTCTTCTATGCCGTCTTCGGCCCCCTGTTCCCGATCTGGCGGCGTCTCTCTCCCGGCCTCGTGACGACGACCGAGCACGTCGGCCGCGCGATGCTCCATGTGGCGAAGCACGGCGGCCCCGAGCGGGTGCTCGAGACCGCCGAGATCAACCGCGTCAGTTCATCTTCGAGCGCAGCTTCTTGAGGCGCTCGACGGCGTCCTGAACCGCGCCGCGCGTCGCCTCGGTCACCTTGCTCGCGGCCTGCTCCACCTCGAGGATGTGCGGCTCGAGCTTCTTCCACTCGTCCTTGAGGTCCATGCTGGCAAGGTGCAGCTTGACCCGGATCTCGTCGCGAAGCGTGGCGAGATCGCTCAGCCCGCCCTTGATGTCGTTCTTCATCTGATCGGTGTTTTGACCCATGGTGCCGGAACAGTTCGCAAGGCGCGTACCAGCTCACGCTGGCTGAACCGCGAGGGGCGGATGGTCCCCCCGGCCCGATCGAGCAAAGGCGCCACGGGCGCCGCTACTGCGGCGGCTCGCCGCAGTCGATGAAGACGAGCGTGGTGTCGACGCGGAAGTTCGACTCGGATGTGTGACGTTCGGCGAAGAAAAAATCGAGCGGGTAGACGTTGCCGGGGGTGATCCCGAGCTCGGCGGCGCGCGCATCGAGGTCGATCGTGTCGCTCAAGGCGCCGTGCACGCCGCCGAGATCGATCGCGAGCTTGTTGTTGATGAACGTGAAGAGGTCGTCGTCACCGGTGAAGCTGAACGTCTCACCCCCCGAGTAGAGGAACGTCGTGTGGAGCTCGTAGGTGAAGTGGTAGTTGTGCGCGTTACCCTCGTTGCCAAAGAGCTGATCGTCGATCGGAAAGAAGTCCGAGTCGTCGAACGTGTAGACATTGCCGTTCGGGGTCAGCGTCAGCGTGAACGCGGTCGATTGGTTCACGCCGGGCACGTCGCGGAACCACTGGTCGAAGTTCGTCTGGTCGGTCGTCGTCGGGTTGCCCGCCGGTCCGGCGTAGACAGGCTTCTTGTCGGCGCCGAGGTCGGGCAGCACGATCCCGGGGTCGCTCCCGAGAAAGGCCTCGAAGTCGGGGTGGCTCGCCTGAAAGTCGCGCAACGTGCCGATGAGGTTGGAGCCGCAGTCGCCGCCACCCATGCCCGAGC
>CALKVR010001394.1 GCA_938004815.1 uncultured Polyangiaceae bacterium
CTCTCCGAGGCCGAGCGCGCCGCATCCGACGGCTCGTCGCGAAGCCGCATCCGCATCGACGTACCTGCGCGCCCGCCCGAGGACAGCCCCGAGGGCACGCGCCGCTGAAAATGGCGACGCGGTCGCCGTTCGCCGCGCCTCCCCGGGGCCAGGACCTCCCCTTCGTCCGGCTCGCGTTCGTGCTGCACTTCGTGCGGGCCATGGCCCCGCCCCTCGCGATGGTCGTCGTCTACACCATCGTCGCCGCGCTGGTCGTGCGCTGGGACATGGGGCGCTCGGGCGAGGAGGTTCGCACGGTGGGCGAAGAGCTGTACGGGATGTACACGCAGCTCTTCTTCGAGCCCACCGAGGACCTGCCGAAGGCGCCGATCGCGCGCCTCGTCTTCTGGGTGACCCCCATCTTCGGCGTCCTCCTCGTCGCCGAAGGCATCGTAAAAATCGGTTCGAGCTTGCTCAGCGCCCAGGCCAGGCGCGAGCTCTGGGTGCGCATCATGAGCGAGCGGATGTTGGATCACGTCATCGTCATCGGGCTCGGCCACGTCGGGTACCGAGTCGTGGAGTCGCTGCTCCAGCTCGGGCAGGCCGTCGTCGCCATCGAGCGCCGCGAAGACAGCTTTCTCGAGTCGGTGCGCGCGCTGAACGTCCCGGTGTTCCTCGGCGACGCGCGCCGCGACGAGCTCTTGGTCGAGGCAGGCATCGAGCGCGCGCGGGCCCTCGTGTGCTCGACCGACGACGACCTCGTCAACCTCGAGGTGGCGCTCGACGCCAAGCGGATGAACAAAGACGTTCGCGTCATCATGCGCATGTTCGACCAACGCCTCGCCAACAAGGTCGGCGGGGCGCTCGAGCTCGACGAGACGTTCTCGACGAGCGCGCTCGCCGCGCCGCTCATCGCGCTGCAGGCGACGCAAGGCGGGGTTCGTGCGGTCTACACGACCGCGGACGGCGAAGGGCGCGTCGCGCTCGAGATGGTGGTCGGCCCGCGCTTCGCAGAGCGCACCGCCGCCGAGCTCGAAGACGCGGTGGACGCCCGCGTGATCACCGTCCGATCGAAGTCCAGCCGATCCGCGGTGCGCGCCAAGGCCGACACCCCGATCGGCCCGGGCGACCAGCTGCTCCTCGACGCGGGGGCGCGCGCCGTCGACGCGCTGCGCGCAGCCCTCCGCTAAGGGGCCCGGTCCTGACCCGACGGCGGCTCGCGAACCGCTTCGATAACCGGCTCGCGAAGCGCGGGCCGCGGCGAGGACGGTTTCTTTTCCGCCGACGAGCCCGCGGTCTAAGAGCGATGACGTGGGACCCAGCCGGACGCCGTACGCCGCCTTGGTCGCCGCCCTCGCGCTGACCCTCGGGTCTGCCGGGTGCGACGGGACCAAGAAAGAAGAACCCGCCAAGGTCGCGCCCGAGGCGCTCCAGAAGCCGCCCGAGCTGAGCAAGCCGGCGAGCCTCTCGGGCGCCGACGGCAGCAAAGGCGGGACCGCACAGCAGGCGAAGCCCGAAGCGGCGTCGACGAGCGAGGCCGATGCAGCCGACGTCGACGGCGCCGAGGACGTCGCCGACGACGCGCCGCCCGAGGAGGCAGCTCGCCCGCGACGCGCGTCGTCCAAGCGCGAACGTGGCCGCAAGCGCGCCTCGACGGCGACGCCGGCCGACGATCGCCCCGACGCCGACGATCGCCCCGACGCCGACGAGCCCGCGCCGCTCAAGCTGAAGCGCATCCTCTTCGCCGAGAGCATCGCCTCGCGCGAGCCGGTCGACCCCGAAGAGACCTTCGCCGCCAGCCAGGTCGACAGGCTCTACGCGTTCGTCGAGATCACCAACGAGACCAAGCAGAAGTCCAAGATCGTGGTGCGCTTCATCCCTCCCTCGGGCGCGCCGTCCAAGGTGACGCTCGACGTCGGTGACAAGTCGCGGTGGCGGACTTGGGCGCTTCGGCGCGGCGTCGCCGCGGTCGGGACCTGGACCGTGACCGTCTCGGACGCGGGTGGAGAAGAGCTGGGGCGCCGCACGTTCGAGGTCACGGAGTAGACGATGCGAAGACTACAGAACCGCTACGTCCTGGCGACCTCCGCCGCCGCCCTCGGAGCCGCCCTCGTCCTCGTCCCCGCCGAGCCCATCGAAGCCGCGCGTCACCTCGACCCCTGCGATGGTGAGCCGGGTGAGGGTCCCGCAATCGTCCAGCGAAAGAGCCGATTCGAGACGCTGCCCGACGTCTCGCTCTCGACGCGCGTGGTCGACAAGCTGAACGCGATCGCGTCGGCGTACCAGAAGCGGACCGGCAAGAGCTTCGTCGTCACGAGCGGGACCCGCGCGCCGACCCGCCAAGCCGAGCTCATCTACGACAAGCTCGCGCGCGGCGAAGACCTCTCGCGGCTCTACAAAGACAAGGCCGCCATCGCGGAGCTCAAGCGGATCTACGACCTCGCCCGCTCGGACGGCCGGGAAAAGGACGGTACCGTCATTCTATTGGCGGCTGCCATCCGCGCTCAGATGAAACGGGGCATCTTCGTCTCCGCTCACCTTCGCGCGGGCGCGGCGGACGTCCGTTCGACCACGATGGACGGCGCCGACCGGCGAGCGTTCATCGAGGCCGCGACGCAGGTCGGCGGTGTGAGCGTGATGCACGAGGCGTCGCCGCCACACTTCCACCTCCAGCTCGACTGACGTACGCCGCGCGTTGCGGCCTTGTCGGGGGGCACCCCCGCACGGATAATCCGCCCGTGCGGCTGGTCCGAGGCGACGTGGTTGCAGGCGAGTACGAGGTCGAGCGCCACGTCGAGAGCACGGGCGCGGTCGACACGTATCTCGCGCGCCACCTCCTCGCCGGCCGCAAGGTGCGCCTCAAGATCGTGCGCCTCGACGAGAGCTGGACGAAGACGCTCGTCGCGCACGTCGGCTCGCTCCCCGGCGTCGAGGACGACGGCTTGGTGCCCTGCTTGGCGGCGGGGCCCGCCGGGAAAAAGAGCTTCTTCTTCGCGTTCGGGTGGGAGCAGGGCCCCACGCTCGAAGAAGACCTCGCGGCTCCCTTCGACGCGGTTGCGGTGCTGGAGATCGGCGCGACGTTGGCCGGCGGTCTCGCCGCCGTGCACGACGCGGGGCTCGCTCACGCCCACATCCGCCCGAACCGGGTCGTCCTCTGCCAGATGCGCGGCCACGCCCCTCGCCTCCTCGACGGCCTCGTACCCCCCGAGGCGTGGGTCGTGGGCAGCGCGCCCATGTATCTGGCCCCCGAGGTCGTGGCCGGCGCGCCACCCTCGCAGGAGGCCGACGTCTATGCGCTCGGCGCGATGCTGGCGAGGATGGGCGCGCCCGAGCCTTGGTCGCCGGCCGACGGGCGGTTCGGAAAGCTCCTCGCCACGCTCTTCGGGCTGCGTCAGCCGGCCGCCGGCGAGCACCCCGTCGTCGACAGCTGGATCACGAGCATGCTGGCGCACGATCCGGCCGAGCGACCGTCGGCCGGCGAGGTGCACGCCGCGTTCTCCGCCGCGCTGGCCGGGTCGGGTGACACGCGCCCGGCCCCTCATTCGCGAGCGCTCGATCCGACGACGCGCGCCGTCGCGGCCGTGCTCCTTCGCCCCCCGAGCTCGAAGTCGCCCGAGGCGGCCGGGCTCGACGCGACGTGGCGCGAGAGCGTCCAGGCTCACGGCACGCGCGTCGTCGATCTCGTGGACGGCTCGCTCCTCTGCCGGATCGAGCGCGGCTCGCCGGCCGCGGTCGCGACGACGGCGGGGCTCGTCGTCCGCACGTCGCAAGAGCACGCGTTCCGCGCGAGCGCCGTCTGCGGGCTGCTCTACGCAGAAGACGAGCCCGGCGATCCCGAGGCCCAGCTGGCCGCCGAGATCAGGAGCCTCGACGCGATCGCCTCACGAACACCAGCAGGGGTGGTGCGGTTTACCGCCCGCCTCGCCGCCCGCGTCTCCGGCTCGCTCGCGCTCAAGCCGAGCGGCGACGCCTTCGTGCTGGCGCAGACCGGCGAGAACAAGCGCGCGCGGCGCGGCGGCACGCTCGAGATGGAGGTCGGCAAGCCGCAGGACCGCCCGAGCGGCGGCGGATCGCGGCGGCGCAAGTCGTCCGAGATCGCGGTCGACGAGCCGAGGCCGAAGAGGGGCCGCGGCGGCACGCTCGAGATGGAGGTCGAGGCACCGGCGCCGAAGCGAAAGCGCGGCGGCACGCTCGAGATCCCGATCGAGCCCCCGACCTTGCGCGAGCCCGAAGAGCGCGACCGCCCGACGCTCGAGGTGGTGGTCGACCAGGCCCTCGTCGAAGCGACCCGCTCCGGCTGACCGCTGGGTGTGGGTCTGAACCTGACGCTGGCTTGCGAGGGCCTCCAAACCACCGCGGTCGCGCCTTCGTCGCCGCCGACGAAGCACTCTCTCGCCAGGCAGAGACCGCGTGGTCGCGTTAGCCTGCCCCGCAGAGCGTCAACGTCGGGTCGAGAGTTACACCCCGAGCACTCAAGCGAGCAGATCGAGCGCGGCCTTGGGCTTGATCACCTTGGCGACCTCGATGCGCTCGAGGTGGGCGAGCGCGCCGATGATGATCGCCTCGTCCCAAGCGTCCCCCACCAGCTGCAGCCCCACCGGCAGACCATCGTCGAGGCCGACAGGTGCGGTGCCGGCCGGCAGCCCCGTCAGGTTGCCGAGGAAGCTGAAGCGACAAACGGCGTCGATCGCCGCGGTGTCGGCGAACGCCTTGCCCCGCTCGGCGACGCCCAGCTCGGGCGCCGATGTCTGCGTGGTGGGGAGCGCGATGAGGTCGACGCCCGCGAGCACACGCTGCGCCTCGAGGCGCAGCGCGGCGCGGAGCCGCTGCGCGTCGAGATAGTCCGCGGCAGAGATGCCGTCGAGCACGGCGAACGACAGGCGAAGATCGTCGCCGAAGAGGTGCCGGCGCTCGCTCCACTCTGCGCGGTGGCACGCGAGCGCTTCACAGCCGATCGTGATGTACCCGATCGGCGCCGACACCCGAGCGAGCGGCATCGAAACAGGGACGAGCTCGGCGCCCTCTTTCGCGAGGGCGTCGAGCGCTTGCTTGCCCGCGCGCGCCACCGCCGCGCTCGCGTCGGCCCACTC
>CALKVR010001395.1 GCA_938004815.1 uncultured Polyangiaceae bacterium
CTGGGTGGACGAGCTCGGTCGCCCGTGGGACCCCATCATCAACTTCGATCTCCCCGACCGAGACGTCTTCGTCATCGACGCCCTCTCCGACCCGCCTGCGGAGGTGCCGAGCTCCGCGTACACGGGGGTGGGGACGACGCTCTATGGCATGGTCGTCAACCCCGTGAACGGCAAGGTGTACGTCTCGAACACCGACGCCCGAAACGAGGTTCGCTTCGAGGGGCCCGGAGACTTCGCGGGCCACACCGTCCGAGGGCAGCACAATCAGAACCGGATCACCGTGCTCGACTCGATGGCCGCGCACCCGCGCCACCTGAACAAGCACATCGACTACAGCGACTGCTGCGACGAGGTCTCGAACCCCGAGAGCGCTCTCTCGGTGGCGCTCCCGACCGAGATGGTGGTGAGCTCGGACGGTGACACCCTCTACGCGGCCATGCTCGGCTCGAGCAAGGTGGCGATCTACGACACGCTCGAGCTCGAGGACGACACCTTCGAGCCGAGCTTCGACGACCAGGTCCAGCTGTCGGGCGGGGGGCCGACGGGCATCGTGCTCGACGAGGCGCGCAACCAGCTCTACGTGCTGACGCGCTTCGACAACTCGATCTCGGTCGTCAAGACGACGACTCGGGCCGAGGTCGCCCACGTCTCGATGTTCAACCCCGAGCCCGAGAGCGTCGTCGTCGGCCGGCGGTTCCTCTACGACGCGACGCTCAGCTCGCACGGCGACTCGGCGTGCGCGACCTGTCACGTGTTCGGTGACAAGGACGACTTGGCCTGGGACCTCGGCAACCCGGACGAGGGCTACCTCGTCAACGAAAACCCGTTCACCGACTTCCAGCTGACGTCGTTCGACCCGACCTTCCCGTCGATGAAGGGGCCGCTCTCGACCCAGTCTCTACGCGGGATGGACAACCACGGGCCGATGCACTGGCGTGGCGACCGCACCGGCGCGCTCAGCGAGCCGAACGCGCAGCCCGACAGCGGCGCGTTCAACGAGCGCGAGGCTTTCCGGCAGTTCCAGGCCGGGTTCGTCAACCTGATCGGCCGCCCCGACGAGCTCACCGAAGAGGAGATGGACGCGTTCACCGACTTCGCGCTCCAGCTCATGTACCCGCCCAACCCGAACCGAAACCTGGACGACTCGCTGACGCCGCAGCAGGCGGCCGGCCAAGACTTCTTCGTCAACCAGGTCGCGGTCGCGGGGGCGGTGACGTGCGAGACGTGCCACGTGATCGACCCCGACGGCAACGCCGAGTTCGGTGTCGAGCGGCCCGGGTTCTTCGGCACCGACGGGCTCAGCACACGCGAGGTGTTCCCGCAGGTGATGAAGGTGCCCCACCTCAGAAACCTCTACACCAAGGTCGGCATGTTCGGCATGGTGAACCTGCACCCGCTCATCGAGACCATCCCCGAGCAGGATGGCTACCAGGGCGAGCAGATCAGGGGCTTCGGCGTCTCACGCGCGGGCGACGTCGACTCGGTGTTCCGGTTCGTGCACGCGACCCAGTTCAGCCAGGGTTTCATCTTCGGGCCGAACCCGGGCGGGTTCCCCGTCGGGCCCGCCGGCGTCGAGCAGCGCCGCGCGGTGGAGTCGTTCCTCTTTGCATTCGACACCAACCACAAGCCCATCGTCGGCCAGCAGATCACTCTCACCAAGGACAACGCCGGCGAGGTCGATGACCGGCTCGATCTGCTCATCGCGCGCGCCGAGGCCGGCGATTGCGACCTGGTCGTGCGTGGCCACCTGGGGCTCGGCCTGCGTGAGCGAGGCTTTCTCTACGTCGGAGACGGTTGGTTCAAGCGCGACCGCGTCTGGTTGCCCTACGTTCGCGCCGACCACCTGCGCGCGCGCGTCGACAAGAAGAAGGAGAGCCTCACGTTCACCTGTTCGCCGCTCGGCACCGGCCACCGCTTCGCGCTCGACCGCGATCGCGACGGGTGGCTCGACGGCAACGACTGGAACGACGAGAGCGACTGATCAGAGATCGAGCATGATCTGCGTGATGATGTAGTTCGCGACCAGGATGGTCACGCTGCTGTCGACGACGGCGCGCGTGGTGGCGACACCGACGCCGCGCGCGCCGCCCCTGGCGAAGAAGCCGTGGCGGCAAGAGATGCTGGTCATGATGAAGCCGAACGCGACCGATTTGATGAGGCCCATCGTGAGATCTTTTGGAACCGCGAGGTCGCGGATGCTCTGCATCCAGATCCCCTGGTCGCCGCCCAGCCAGAGCACGGCGACGAGGTACGAGCCGGCCATGCCGACCGAGGCGTAGAGCGCGCAGAGGAGAGGCAGCATCAACATCGACGCGAGGAGGCGCGGCGACAGCAGGTACTGGACCGCGCTCACGCCCATCGTCGTGATGGCGTCGATCTGCTCGGTCACGCGCATGTTGCCGAGCTCGGCCGACATCGCGCTGCCCGCGCGGGCGGTGACCATGATGGCGGTGAACACGGGCGCGAGCTCGCGGAGCAGCGACACGGCCACGATGCCACCGACGCGGCCCTCGGCGCTGAACGCGCGCAGGGCGTAGACGGTCTGGAGCGTCACGACCATGCCGCTGAACGTCCCGGTGAGCGCGACGATGAAGATCGACTGCACGCCGATGAACTCCATCGCGGCCAGGACCTGGCCGGCGCGATAGGGTGGCCGCACGAGCCAAAAGAGCGTCTGCCACGTGAGAGTGACGAGGCTCCCGATCGTGTCGAGCCAGCTGATGAGGGGCTCGAAGAGCTGGGCGAAGAAGCTCTTTCCGGGTTTCTCGTCGCCCTCCACGTCAGCGTTCTACCACAAGCGGCGTGCCCCCTGCCGCGACGGCGGCCAAGAGGACCGCGCCGCGCGCGCCCGACGAGGTGAGAGTGGCGGCGCGGGGCGGGCCCACGTCGATCCGCACGTGGAGCGCGTCGCCGCCCAAGGCGCCGGCGTACGGCTCGCCCCACTCGACGACGGTGACGGCACCCTCGGCGCGGCGATCGCGGAGCCCGACGTGGTCGAGCTCGGAGGCGTCGGCGAGCCGGTAGAGATCGGCGTGGGCGACGCGGACCGCGCCTATCGTGTAGTCGTTCACGAGCGCGAACGTGGGGCTGGTGACCCGCTCGCGCGCGGGCAGACCCAGCGCGCGCAGGAATGCGCGGACGAAGAACGTCTTGCCCGCGCCGAGCTCTCCGGAGAGCAAAATGAGATCGCCCGGCTCCGCCGCGCCCGAGAGCGCCCGCGCGAGCCGGGTCGTGGCCCGCCGCGTCGGCAGCGGGATCAACACACCCCCCTCCACGTCGTGGAGGGGGGCAGGGGGGGAGGAAATAGCAGCACCTCCGTCGCGAGCATTCGCGCCGCGATGAGGCCCTATTTCGCCTCGAGCTCTTTGAGCACCGAGTTGCCGGCCTGGTCGTAGCAGCGAACGCCGACCATCCGCGAGCCCGACGGCACGATCGCGCTGACGTCCTGGTCGAACTTCTCGCTCGCTTCGTCGTAGATGCCGTCGGTGGGGTTGATCGGGCGCCAGTCGTCGGTGCCCGCGAGCGCGATCTCGATGCGGACGATGGGGCCGAGGCCGTCGCTCGCCTCACCCGTGAGCTTGCGCCCGTTCATCGAGAGCGTCTTGAAGACCGGCGCCGTGTTGTCGACGAGCACGAGCCCGGACTCGAGGGCGTGACGGGTCACCTTGTCGGGCGCGTTCACCATTTCGTCGGTCGCCTCGACCTTCAGCCGGTAGAGCCCCTCGGGCAGCGAGATCGTCTCCCAGTTGAGGCTGGTCTGGGTGAAGATCTCGTTGGGCTTGAGAGCGTCGCGCCAGATCTGCTGGTTCTCGAGCCGGTAGAACACGCGGTAGCGGAGGTCGTCCTTGTCCGGGTTGTCGACCTCCCACTTGACGTTCACCGTCGTCGACGGCTTGGCCACCGAGCCGCCCGATTGCTGCAGGCCGGTCTGGAGCTTGCCGCTCTTTTGCACCCGGCTCTCGGCGGTGACGTCGGTGATGATCGCGCGTGCGTTGTCGGTGACGAAGTGCATCCGCAGCTCGCTCAGCGTCGCCTTGGGGTCGCGGGCGAAGCGGGCGCGCATCTGCACGTAGCGGCCGCGCGGGCTGGTCACCTTCCCGGGGTTGGTGAGCGCCGCCGACCACGCGCTCCAGCTCGAGTCGGGGTCCTGGGTGTTGCCCGAGCGGGTCTGGAACTCGAGGGTGCCGGTGCCGCGCCACGTGAGAAGACCCCAGGTCGCAGGCAGCCCGGCGTCGAGCACCTTGCTCGTCCACACCGCGTCGGGGCCGCCCTCGCCCTTGATCTCACGGAACGCGATCGGGTCGCTCGTGACCAAGAAGCGCTTCTTGCCGGCCATCATGACGGTCGAGATCTGCCGCTCTTCGACGTCGGCGATGACGCGCTCGAGGTGATCGTCGTCGACGGTGACGACGCGCCCCTCGAAGCCGGTGCCGAGGTAGGGCATGCCGTTCTCGCCGATGTCGATGCTGGTGAAATGCGCCTTTTTGTAGGCGAGCATCTCTTCGGCGACGCCGCCTTGGAACCGGTAGACGACGCTCTCGCCGCCCCGGCTCGGCCGCGCCGAGCTGGCGCCCGAGAAGCCGCCCGCGCCCTTGCCGGGCAGCGAGAAGCTGCCGCCGTACTTGTTGCCGACGCCCCAGACCTCGCCCTTTTTGCCGATGGCGATGAGCGAGACGTCGTCGGCGTCGAAGTCGTAGACCACGTTGGCGCGACCGGGGGCGTCGATCTTGTAGAGGAGCGCCTTGCCGCTGGTGCCGCAGAGCACCTTGCCGTCGGCGCCGATCGCGAGCGAGGTCACGTGCGGATCGTCGGCGTCGAAGTGGACCTGCGCACGGCCCGAGTCGTCGATGCGGAACACCTTGCCCTCGGGCCCGGTGGCGACGTAGAGCGACTTGCTCTTCTCGTCGAACGCCATGTCCCAGATGGCCTCGACGCCCTCGAGCTTGCCGCCCCACTCCTTGGCCGCCTCGCCTTTGCCGGCGCCCTTGGGCAGGCGATACATCTTGCCGGCGGGGAAGCTGCCCGCGATCACGTCGCCGTTCCAGGCGGTCTGCATCGCCGAGACGGCCATCTGGCCGGTCGTGGCGGCGACCGAGACCTGGCCGTTCGAGATGCGCATGATCTTGCCCTCGGTGCCGGTGCCGACCAGGACAGAACCGTCAGGAAGAAGCACGCTCTGCCAGGCGCTCTCGGCGCCCTCGACCGCGGTCTTGCCGAGCTGGAGCCCGGCGCGAACGACACCGCGACCATCGACCGCGACGCCGGTGAGGTCGCCCGACGAGAGGTCGTCCATCGTCGACATGTCGAAGGTTCGCGTGCCGACTGCGCTCGCCGAACCAGAGGCAAGGATGGCCGCGGCCGTGAGAGCCGCGCAGAGGCCCGACTTCATGGAAAGAGAGATTCGGTTTCGCATCGTTTTCTTAGCCGTTCATTTGATGAGAGGACGCACGCGCACGCTGACGCGGCCACGCCCGACGACGAACGTCTTCATCGGGTGAGAAGTCTGCTGGAGGGCGCCGAAGGTCTCGGGGCCGTACGGAGTCGACCCGGTCTGGAGGGTCGAGAGGGCGCCGGGGGGCAAGCGGTAGGCGACGTTGCCGCGGAACGCCGCGCCGCCCTCACCCTGGAGGCGGATCGTGGCGACGATCGACTCGGGGGGGAACGACGGGTTGTTCAAGACCGCGACCAGGTCGGAGACGCTCTCGGGCATGGCGCGGTAGCGCTCGATCTCGTAGCCAGGGCTGAGATCGATCGAGACGTCTTCGCCGGCGTACTCCTTGGGGATGGGGACCTCGATGGTGCGGATCTCTTCTTTGCCCTTGTAGGGGACGAGCACGAGCTTGATGCGCACCGGCTGGCCGGCGTCGATCTCGGGCTCGACGACCTGCGTGCCGCGGAGGAGCGTCACGTCGCGCTCGAACGAGAGCTGGAGCTTCGACTCGACGCTCTCGATGTGCACCTCTTCCCACGGGTTGTTGAGGAGCATGCCGATGGTGCGGACGACGCGGCTGCGCATGTACGGGTCGCCGCCGTCACCGGCCGACGCGCCGAAGTCTCTCAGGTCGATGGTGCCGTAGCCCTGCACCTTGACCTGGGTGTCGACGCGCCAGGTCGTGTCGCCGCGCTCGGACGAAGTGGTCTCGACCGCGCTCGAGAGCGCGGCCGCCGCCAGGAACGGCGCCATGAACGGATCGTGCGAGACGGTGCTGTTCCAGTTCGTCTTCGGCGCGCCGGGGACGCCCTCGATCTTGAGCGAAACGGGGAACGTCGAGGCGGTGCGCTTGGAGTCGACGACGATCGAGGCTTGCCGGTCGTTGACGAGGGTGCCGAGCGGGGTGACCGCCTCACCGATCTTGAAGCTGCGGTTCGTGCTCGCGAGGATCCAGTGGACCTTGGCCACCGCGGTCGGCATGTCGCTGGCGCCGCCGCCCATCATCGGGTGACCGAAGGCGACCAGCTTGTCGCCCTCGACGCGCGCGACCGTGCCGAGGCCCATCGCCGAGACGTCGCCGCTGATGAGCTGGACGCCGATCGCGCCGCCATCGACGTACTGGGTCGCGGTGGGGTCGGCCGCTGCGGCCGCGCCGGCCGTGCCGGCCGCCGCTTGCTTCTTGGTGGCACCGCCGCCGCCGGCCTGGAGGGGCATCATTCCCATCGGGGCGAGCATGCTCTCCATCTGGGCCATCGCGCCGGGGGTCAGCCCACCGAAGAGGACGGGGGTCGAGGCCGGCATGAGGGTCGTGGTCGTGCTGTTCGGGTTGCCGCGCTCGCGGAGCGCGCGCTGGGCGAGCTGCTTGGCGTGGGTCTCCAGGTCGTATCGGAAAGCTCCGCTGGCGGTCGGCGCGTCGAACAGGCCGTTGAGGATACGAGGCGAAGCCTTGGTGACGGTGGCGCCAGGCTTCGACGCGTCCTTGTGCTTGGGGAGGATGTTGCCGCGTGGCTTGAAGAGCGGGGGGATCGGCTTCTTCAGGTCCTCGATCATGTTGTGGATGGGCGTCACGCCCGCGATGGGCTCGGCGCCGAACGTCCAGCCGTAGGCGTATGCGCCGATCATCTTGCCCTCGAGGTAGATGGGGCTGCCGCTCATGCCCGCCACCGTGTGCGCGATATCGAGGCGCGGGTGGTTCGGGGTCTTGATCAGGATGAGGGCCTGGTTCGGCCGGAAGTTGTTGAGCGTGCCGATGATCTCGACGTCGAACTTCTCGGGCTTGGTCCCGCTCATGACGGTGAGGCCGTAGCCCTTCATGCCGGCCTTCACCTCCGAGAGAGGCATCATCCCCGAGGAGTTGGGTACGGCCTCGGCGATGCCGATCCCGACGGCGGCGCTGAGGCCGAGTCCGCCGACGAGGCCGATGAGGATCGAGGATGACGAACGGTGATTCATAGACCTCTGGGAGGGAAAGGGGCGGTGGCCCGAACGGCGAAGTCTAGCTGATGGGACCCCGAGCGCTTCAAGTCAGACAACCGACGGGCGAGAAGGTTTTCGGATCTCGGGCCGGCGCCCTCGGGGGGGCGAATCGGATAGAGTACGGCCGGTGCGTGACGCCATCGTCCTCGGGATGCTGGTCCTGGGGTTCGCCACCTTCGTAACAACGCACCTTACGCTGGTGATAGTCCTCTTCTTTTCTCTGCGGCCGCGGTGGCGCGGGCTGGCTGCGCTCGTCGTGCCCCCGCTCGGCCCGCTCTGGGCCTGGCAAGCCGGGCACCGAAAGAAGGTCGCGCTCTGGCTCGCCGCGGTGGCGGTCTACACGGTCGGGCTCTTGATCGCTTCGCTGACCTGATGCTCGGCGCCCTCGGCGGGAGCGGCCTCAGCAATACGGGAACAGGGGGCAAAGGCGGCTCGTGCCTTTCTCGAGCGCTTCGGCTTCGGTCGCCAGGGTGTCGGCGCCGTCGGGCACCTCACCGAGGAACCGCTTCAGGTTGCCGCGGGCCAGATCGAACCCGTCGGGGGTGAAGCCCTTCTCCTTGGCCATCCTCTCGGTGGCGCGTGCGAAGACCTTTTCCAGGTGCCCGCGCGCCGCTTCGGAAGGCTCGTACGCACCCTCGGTGGTCTCCCAGAACATCGCGCTCGCGCCGCTCTCGTCGCACGCGTAGCCGAGGCACTCGCCCGACGGCGACTGAGCACCAGAGCAGGCGGAGAGCCAGAGCACGATCGCGAGCGAAAGCAGAGCTCGCCCTGTCCGTTGGGTGGCCATGAAACGAGCGTACCTGTCGCCGGCCCCTCCGGGCAAAACAGCCTCCTCTTACATTCACCGTCCGAATCTTGTCCCCGAGGGGCGTCCGGAGATCGGGCCCGTACATTGCTCGGCGGAGCGCAACATGAAACGCAGCCTCGGCGTCGCGAGCATTCTCGCCACCTCTCTCTTCTCGATGCTGCCCGGCGATGCTCGGGCGCAGCCCACCCCCGAGGACGACGACGGCCACACCGAGCCGCTCGTCGTCGCCGAGCCCGAGGGTGAGCCCGAGCCCGAGCCCGAGCCGGACCCCGAGCCGGCGGCGAAGATCGTCACGAAGCCCTGCCCGACGTGTCCGCCACAAAAGGCATGCCCGCCCCCGGCGGTCGAGACCGAAAAGACGCGCGAAGGGGTCGACTTCACCGGCGGGCTTTACGTCCTCACCGGCATCGCGATGGAGGACTTTCGCGACGCGGGCTTCTACGTCCGGCCGTCGCTCGACTTCGGGGTGTCGTTCGGTCTCGGCGCGGTCAGCCTCTTCACCACCGCGAGCACGCTCGCCATCGACGCGGCCCGCTTCTCGGACCGCACGACGACGGGCTTTCCGTTCCTGTTCACGATGGGCCTGCGCGGCGACAGCTGGACGCTGGCCGCCGCCGGCGGCATCTCGGCCGCGGTCGACAACGACTACGGCGACCGGCTCGACAACGAGGAGTCGCTCATCTCGCCGCGCGGTGAGGTCCGCGGCGGCTACCGGTTCGAGGAGTTCATCGAGGTGCTCGGGCACGTCGGGGTCGAGCGCCGCCGGTACGACAACCGCGACGACCAGACGCGTCTGATCGTGGGCGTCTCGGTCGGCTTCGCGGGCCCCTGACGGCGCGGCGCCGCGTACCATGGCCGCGCCATGCGGCTCGCGCTCGCCCTGGTCGTCGCCCTCCTGCTGACGCTCTTCTCGGCGTTCGCCAGCGCTGACCAACCTGTCATCGAAGAGGGCCGCGAGTCCGACGTCCTCGAGCTGCTCGAGCCGCTCGAGCTCGGGGCCGACGCCGCACCGGGTTGGAAGATCTGGAACGTCGCGATCGAGCCGACGCGGATCGTCGTCGGGCTCAAGGGCCCGGACGAGGCACGCGCCGAGGTCGTCTTCACGCACCCCGACGGCGAGGACGGGGCGGAGCGTACGCCGAGCTTCGCGGCGACGCGCTCGGCCCCGCCCTCACCCGCGGCCGGCGACGCACAGGCCCGCGTGATCGAGGCGGTCCGCAAGAACGACGACGGCAAGTTCTGGCGCGCGGTCCGGCCGCTGCCCTCGGGCAAGGGCTACACGCCGGGCGTCGTTCGCCTGGGGCGATCGCTGCTTTTCGACGGCGTGCTCATGCTGGTGGGGCTCGTCCTGCTCGTGCTCGTTCTCACATGGCGCGTGCTCACGGGGGCGCCGCGCTGGGTGCGCGTGCTCGTACCGGTGGCCTTCGGTGTCGGGGTCGCGCTGCGCCTCGCGTTCGCTCCCGCCACGTTCCTGGGCGCGTGGCCGTGGTCGCGGTTCTGGCCCCACGCGCGGACGGTGTTCGAGAGCGGCGTGCTCGGCGCCTGGGTGCAGCGCTCGGGCGAGACGGTCTACGCGACCGACGTCGCGTTCGGCGTCGGCCTTTTCTATGCCGCGCTGATGCCGGTGGTGCTCTTCTGCCACGCGAGCCAGCTCCTCCGCGACGTTCGGGCGGGTGCGTTCGCGGCGGCCGCGGTGGCTCTCTCGCCGCACCACATCCT
>CALKVR010001396.1 GCA_938004815.1 uncultured Polyangiaceae bacterium
CCCTCACCAAGGGTGAGGGGGGAGCTCGCGGACTCCCCCGCAAGCTCGCCGCTCCCGGTCGGGTTCGGCTGCATGCGCCTGTCGACCGAGCCAGACCGCGACGACGACCGCTCGCTCGCGACGCTCGAAGCGGCGATCGACGCAGGAGCTCGTCTCCTCGACACCGCCCCGAGCTACGGCCTCGACGCGTCGGACCAACATCACAACGAGCGCCTGGTCGCGCGCGCGGTGGCCGCGCACCCCGCCGCGAACATCGCCATCTCGACCAAGGGCGGCCTCTACCGCGAGGGGCGAGCGTGGGTACCCGACGGCCGCGCCAAGGCGATCCGCACGAGCTGCGAGGCGAGCCTCGAGGCGCTGGGCGGTCTGCCGATCGATCTCTACCTGCTCCACACGGTCGATCCGCGCACGCCGATCGCCACGAGCGCGCGGGTGCTCGCCGAGCTCGCGCGGCAGGGTCTCGTTCGGCGCGTCGGGCTCAGCAACGTCAACGTCACCCAGATCCGCGAGGCGCGCGAGCACGTCGACATCGCGGCCGTGCAGATCGCGGTCTCACCGCTGGACCTGACCGCTGTTCGGGGCGGGGTCTTGCGCACCTGCGCCGAGCTCGGCATCGAGGTTCACGCGCACTCGCCCTTCGGCGGGCCGAAGCGAGCCGCGCGCCTGGGCCGAGATGCGGTCCTGCGGCAGCTCGCCGAGAAGTACGCGACCACGCCCCACGGCGTCGTCGTCGCATGGCTCCGCGCCATGGGCGTCGCGCCGCTCCCGGGCACGCGAACACCGGAGCGCGCGGCGGCCGCCGTTCGCGCGGCCCACATCACCCTCGAGGACACCGATCGCCAGGAGCTGATCGCGCATTTCTCGTGGGCGGACAGCGCCGTGTCACGGACCGTCCCCGCGCGTGACGGCGAGGTCGTCCTCGTGATGGGGATCCAGGCGGCGGGCAAGAGCGAGCGCGTGGGCGCCTTGGTCGATCGGGGATACTCGCGACTGAACCGCGACCTCCTCGGCGGCACCCTCCGCGGGATCGCGCAGCGCCTCGACGAGATGGCCAAAGCGGGCGCGAGCCGCTTCGTGCTCGACAACACCTACGTGTCCCGCGCGTCGCGGGCCGAGGTCGTCGCCAAAGCGTCGAAGCACGGCCTGCCGGTTCGTTGTGTCTTCGTCGACACCCCGATCGATCAGGCACAGATCAACGCGATCGAGCGCCTGCGGGCGAGATACGGCTACGTCCCCGGCCCCGACGAGCTGCGCGCGCTCGTGCGCAGTGACCCGCAGGCGTTCGCGCCGACCGCCCAGCTCCGCATGAAGCGTGACCTCGAGCCGCCCGCCGAGGACGAGGGCTTCGCCGCGATCGAGCGCGTCGGCTTCGAGCGGAGGCCACGGAGCGGGCCGACGAGCGCGGCCTTGATCGTCGAGCACCGCGCGCTGGCCGCGAGCGCACCGGGCGCGCTCGCCGCGCTCGTCGCGTCGAGCGGCGCGGCACGCGCCCTCGTCTTCGCCTGGGACGAGGGCGGCTCCGTCGAGCACGCGCGCGCCAAAATCGACGCTCACCCCGCGGCGGCCGAGCTCGGGGTCTACGACGTCGCGATGTGTCCGCACGCCGGCGGCCCGCCGACGTGCTGGTGCCGGCCCCCCCTGCCGGGCCTGCTCGTTTCCTGGCTCGCCGAGCACGCGATCGATCCCGCGCGATCGACCTTGATCGGCACCCACCCTGCGCACGACGCCATGGCACGCGCGCTGGGGATGACGGCGATCAGGCGCTGAGCAGCGCTACTTCGACGTGCGCGCGACAAGTCGGCGATGTACTCGGCCGAGAGCTCCGGGTACTGATGCTGCGGCCCGTGACCGGCCTCGGAGTAGAACATGAACTGCGCATTCCGCATCTGACCGATCTTCGAGACGACGTCGGGCCGCGAGTAGATGCGGTCGCGCGACGCCTTCGCGGCGGCGCGGCTGAACTCGGATCTCGGTTCGAAGAAGAGCACTTCTTCGTCGCCCAGGTCGTTGATCGGCTTGATCGCGCGCTCGATGAAGACCTGCTGGATCGGCATCTGTGCCGGGCCGGGCGGGTTCGTACCGATGAGGATGGCGTGAGTCACGCGCTCGGGGTGGTCGAGCAGCAGCGTCTGGGTCGCGAAGCCACCCCACGACCAGCCGAGCATCGCAAACTCGCCGAGCCCGATGTTCTTGGTGAAGTCGTTGATGACGCGAGCGACGCGTCCCATATCGTCCGGCAGGGTGCCGCTCGAGTAGCCGACCCCCGGATAGTCGAACGTGATGACGGTGTGGCGCTCGGCCAGCTTGTCGAGCATCGCCGGGTCCCAAGTGTCGATCGTGCCGCGCATCCGATTGGCCAGCACCAGCGCGCTGCCCGAACCGAACCGGCGATAGGCGATCGAGACGCCATCGACCTGGACGTGACGGGTCTCGGCGGTCGCTGCGCTCTCTTGGACCGTCGCGGGCGTCGAAGCGGTCGTCGTCTGGTGTCCGCACGCCATCGTGGTGAGTGTCATCGCTGCCAACGCCGCAAGGTGGCGGTTGAGCTTCATGGTGTCGGCTCCTGATTGGTTTGCCGTCGTCGATCGACGGTATCGGTCGGCGCAGGAGCATTCTTCGTGCCGCGTCGCGCGACCGTGCTCGGGCGCGAAACCAAGCGTCGATGGTTCGAGTAGGTCCGAGATGGCGCACCGCTGTCACCACGCGGCCGAATGCCGACACCCTGGCTCAGGACGCGCGCGCCGGGCGCACGATTCCGAGCTTCTTCATCCTGAAGTTCAGCGTCGAACGCTTCATCCTCAGCCGAGCGGCCGCCCCACTCGGCCCTGCGATCACCCAGTTGGTGTCGTCGAGCACGCGCAAGATGTGGGCGCGGCTGACGTCGGAGAGCGCATCCGAGTGCTCCCAGCCTACGGGAGCGCCCTCGGCCAGGCACTCGTCCGGGACGTCGACGGTTCCGTCGTGAGCGAGGATCACCGCTCGCTCGAGGACGTTCTGCAGCTCGCGGACGTTGCCAGGCCAATCGTACGAGACGAGGCGATCGACGGTAGCGTCGGAGAGCGGCCGGATGACCCGGCCGATTCGATCGGCGAAGACCTGGGCGAAATGGCGTGCGAGGACCGGGATGTCGTCGCGGCGGTGGCGGAGCGCCGGGACGGCGACCGGGAACACGTTCAATCGGTAGTAGAGATCGGCGCGGAACTCGCGGCTCTCGACCATGGCCTTCAAGTCCCGGTTCGTCGCGGCGACCACCCGCGCGTTCGAGCGTACCGTCCTCGCGCCACCCACCCGCTCGAACTCACGTTCTTGGAGGACACGCAGCAGCTTGGGTTGGAGCTCGACCGGCAGCTCGCCGATCTCGTCGAGAAAGATGGTGCCCTCGTTCGCGAGCTCGAATCGCCCGACGCGCGGAGCAATGGCCCCGGTGAAGGCGCCTCGCTCGTGACCCATCAACTCGCTCTCCAAGAGACCGGACGGGATCGCGGCGCAGTTCACCTTCACGAATGGCCCGGCGCAGCGCGGGCTGAGATCGTGAACCGCGCGAGCGAGTCGCTCCTTGCCCGTTCCCGTCTCGCCCACGAGGAGGACCGTCGAATCGGTCGCGGCGACGGTAGCGACCTTACGCAGCAGATCGGAGAGCAACGAGCTCACGCCGATGATGCCTTCGACGGGCCCGGCCGCGCCGAGCGGCGCTCGCTCTTCCGGACGAAGCGATGACACGGCGCGCTCGATTGCCTCTAGAAACGCATCCGAGTCGAGCGGCTTCGTCAGAAAGTCGACGGCGCCGGCCTTGATGGCCGTTACCGACATGCGGATGCTCCCGTGCCCGGTGACGAAGACGATGGGCGGCGGGGACTGCATCGCGTTGAGGTGCGCTTGGAGGGCCAGGCCGTCGAGATCAGGCAGCTCGACGTCGAGGACCAGGCAGCTCGGGCTCTCGTGCCCGAGCGACGAGAGAAAGTCGACGGCGGAGGCGTGGGCAACGGCACGGTAGCCCGCCGACCGAACCAGCCCCACCATCGCCTCGCGCGCCGAGACGTCGTCGTCGACGACAGAGACCATACCCCCGGGTCGGCTCATCTCACCCTCCCTCTCCGGTGGCCCTCATGACCGCTTCGAGCAACGCATCGTCAGTGAACGGCTTGATGAGACAAGCGATCGCGCCGCGCTGGCAGAGCCGCTCCGACAGCCCCGGCTCGTTGCGCGCCGTGATGAAGACGATAGGGAGGGAGATGCCCCGCTTGTGGAGCTCGGCCTCGAGGTCCGGGCCAGACATCCGCGGCATGCTCACGTCGACGATCAGGCAACGCGTGCGCTCGAGGTCGCCGCGCGAAAGGAGCTCTTCACCCGAATCGAAAGCGGCGGCCGCGTAGCCGGCCGAGCGCAAGAAGCTGCTCAGCGACTCACGCACGGACTCGTCATCGTCGACGATGCTGACCAGCACCGAGCCGTTCATCGGTGTCCCCACGATGCGCCGCCCGGTTCGGCGCCGACAGTATACGTTGGTATACCCGCGCGGCAGCGCTCGGGCCGGTAGAGATAGGTAGACCATGGGCCAGGCGCCGAACGACAGCCCCACCAGCGGCATCGTGTACGTCGTCGACGACAGCGAGTCGGTTCGCGAGGCGCTCGTCGGGTTGATCCGCTCGGCCGGCTATCGAGTGGCCGCGTTCGATTCGGCGCAAGTCTTCCTGAGCTCCGCCATGGCCGACGAGGCGAGCTGCTTGGTGCTCGACATCGAGCTGCCCGGCCTGAGCGGTCTCGATCTCCAGGATCAGCTCGCTGCCACGCGCGGTGACGTACCCATCATCTTCATCACAGGCCACGCCGACGTGCCGCGATCGGTTCGGGCGATGAAGGGGGGCGCCCTCGAGTTCCTCGTCAAGCCGTTCTCGGACGCCGAAGTCCTCGACGGTATCGCGCGCGCGCTCGACCGAAGCCGGAGCATCCGGGCGGAGCGCGCGGAGGTCGACGCGCTACGGGCGCGCTACCGGACGCTCACCGCGCGCGAGCGAGAGGTGATGGGGCTGGTGGTAGCCGGACGCTTGAACAAGCAGGTCGCCGGCGAGCTGGGGACCAGTGAGGTGACGGTCAAAGTTCAACGCGGGCGGCTGATGCGCAAGATGAGCGCCGACTCTCTCCCCGATCTCGTCCGCATGGCCGAGCGTCTGACGCGCGACCGAGGTCGATGATGCCCTACGACTTCGAGCTCGCCATCAACCATATCCCCGGGCTGGCCTGGTCGGCCGAGCCGAGCGGGTTCGTCGACTTTCTCAACCAGCCTTGGCTCGAGTACACGGGCATGGCGATCGAGACCGCGCGCGGCTGGGGCTGGCAGGGCGCGATACACCCGGCGGACTTGCCCGGGCTCGTCACCACGTGGCAGGCGGTCCTGGGCTCGGCTCAGGCCGGCGTCGCCGAGGCGCGGCTTCGCCGTCATGACGGCGTGTACCGGTGGTTCCTCTTTCACGCCGTGCCGCGCTACGAGGAGGGCGCGCTCGTGAAATGGTACGGGCAGACGATCGACATCGAGCAGCGCAAGCGGGCCGAGTTGCTGTTGGCCCACGAGAACGATCTCCTGGAGATGATCGCGCGCGGCGCGACGCTGGAGGCCGTCATGCTCGCGATGTGCGAGCACATCGAGGATCTGGTCGACGGCGCGATAGCCTCGATCTTGCTGCTCGACGCGGCCCGCAACTGCCTGCGGCACGCGGCGGGGCCCCGTCTGCCCCGGAGCCTGATCGAGCACATCGACGGCCGCGTGATCGGGACCGGCGGCGGCCCCTGCGGCAAAGCTGCGCAGACCGGTGCCGTCGTCATCGCGCCGGACCTCTCGACGACGGGGCTCGCCGCGATCGCCGCAACCTGGGGCCTCGGCAGCGCGTGTTGCACGCCGATCCTCTCGTCGGAGGGCAAGGTGCTGGGAACCTTCGCGCTCTATTGGAGGCACACCGGGCTGCCCGATCGAGAGAGCCAAAAGGCGCTCGCCCAGCTGGGTCATGTGGCGAGCATCGCGATCGAGCGCACCGGGGTACTATCGCAGCTTCAACTGTCGGAGGCGGCGCTGCTGCGCACGCAAGACGAGCTCGCGCACGCGAGCCGAGTCGCGACGCTCGGCGAGCTGACCGGGTCGATCGCCCACGAGCTCAACCAGCCTCTCACCGGCATCGGCCTCAATGCCAAGGCGTGCCTCCGCTGGTTGGCGGCGGCGCCGCCCGAGCTGGGCGAGGCACGGCAGGCCGCTGAGCGGATCGTCCGGGACGCGCAGCGCGCGGGCGACGTCATCCTCCGACTGCGTGCGATGTTCAACAAGACCGCGGTGCCGCACGAGGCGGTCGATCTCGACGCGGCCATTCACGAGGTGTTGGTCCTCGCCCGCAACGAGCTCCAGCGCCACCGCGTCGAGGTCAGGACGGACTTCTGTCCCGCGCTGCCGCCAGTCTCGGCGGACAGGGTGCAGGTTCAGCAGGTCGTGCTCAACCTGGTGTTGAACGCGATCGAGGCGCTGGCAAGCGTCGCCGGCCGCCCGCGCGAGATCGTCATCGAGACGCGGCAGACCGCCTCCGGAGCGGCGGAGATCGCGGTCACCGACAACGGCACCGGGATCGAGCCATCGATCGGCGGCAAGATCTTCGATGCGTTCTACACGAGCAAGGCGGGTGGCATGGGCATGGGCCTGGCGATCGCCCGATCGATCGTAGAGCGCTTTGGCGGCCGACTCTGGCTCGACCAGAACGAGGGTGACGGCGTGACGTTCCGCTTCACCCTCGCCGAGGTCGGCGCCGAGGCCGCTACGCTCGCACGAAGCTCAGCAGGTCTTCGTTGAGCTGCGCCTTGTGGGTGTCGGTGATCCCGTGCGGGGCGCCGCGGTAGACCTTCAGCGTCGCGGCTCTCACCAGCTCGGCCGACATCGCGCCCGCGCGTCCGAACGGGACGATCTGATCGTCGTCGCCATGGACCACGAGGGTGGGGACGTCGATGCGCTTCAGGTCGTCGGTGAAGTCCGTCTCGGAGAAGGCCTTGATGCAATCGTAGGCGCTCTTGTGCCCGGCCATCATTCCCTGCAGCCAGAACGCATCGATGATGCCGCGGCTCGGCTGCGCGCCCGGCCGGTTGAAGCCGTAGAACGGCCCGCTCGCGAGGTCCTGATAGAGGAGCGATCGATCTTCGATGGATCGCGACCGCAGACCGTCGAAGACGCTGATCGGGAGGCCCTCCGGGTTCTGGGCGGTCTTGACCATGAGAGGCGGCACGGCGGAGACCAACGCGGCCTTGGCCACGCGCGCCGAGCCGTGGCGGCCTAGGTAGCGGGCGACCTCTCCGCCACCGGTCGAGAAGCCGACGAGGGTCGCGCCGCGCACGTCCAGGTGATCGAGGAGGGCTCCGAGATCGTCGGCGTACGTGTCCATCTCGTTGCCGGCCCACGGCTGACTGGAGCGACCGTGGCCGCGACGGTCGTGCGCGATGCAGCGGAAGCCCCGGTCGGCCAGGTAGAGCATCTGCGCTTCCCAGCTGTCCGAGCAGAGCGGCCAGCCATGGCTGAAGACCACGGCTGGCCCGCTGCCCCAGTCCTTGAAGTAGATCTCGGTGCCGTCTTTGACGGTGATGGTGCTCATGCCGGGCGCGCCGAGCACGGGTCGTGCCCGCGCCGACCGACGTCGCGACATACCTTCTCGGCCCGCCGGCGAGCCCATCTGGGCCGGGCGCTGGTGTCCACGGGCTGTCGGTGGCAGCGGGCCGCCACTCGGGCGTCCGTGCGGCGGGCGGTTCAGCGACGTGACCTCGTGGCCCTGCGCTTGCACAGAGCGCCGGAGCGAGGAGAGAGCCATGCGCGAACAAATGATCGAGACAGAGGGCGGGCCGAAGCTTTTCATGCGGTCGTGGCGCGCCGAGCGGGCGCAGGCGGTGGTCGTCATCGTCCACGGCTTCAAGTCCCACAGCGGCTACTACGACTGGCCGGCGGCGCAGCTGACCGAGAGGGGCTTCGCCGTCTACGCGTTCGATCTGCGCGGCCACGGCAAGTCCGAGGGCGAGCGGCTCTACGCGGAGAAGATGACGGACTTCACGGGCGACGTGCACGCCATCGTGTCGATCGCGCGGACCGAGAACCCGGGACTCCCCGTCTTCGTCCTGGGTCACAGCGCGGGCGGCGTCATCTCGTGCATGTACGTCCTCGACCACCAGCACGAGCTCGCCGGCTTCGTGTGCGAGAGCTTCGCCCACGAGGTCCCCGCGCCGGACTTCGCGCTGGCCATCTTGAAAGGCCTCAGCCACATCGCGCCTCACGCCCACGTGCTCAAGCTCGACGACGACGGCTTCTCACGCGACCCTGCCGTCGTCGCGCGCATGAAGGCCGACCCCCTGATCCCGCGCATGGGCTATCCGTCCATCACCGTCGCCGAGCTGGTGCGCGCCGACGAGCGGCTGAAGCAGGGCGACTTCGGGAAGATCACGCTGCCCGTGCTCATCCTCCACGGCACCGCCGACGTGGTGACGATGCCACGGGGCAGCGAACGGTTCGGCAAAGAGGGCGGCTCGGCCGACAAGACGCTCAAGCTCTACGAGGGTCACGCCCACGATCTCTTGAACGACGTCGACCGCGAGCGCGTCATGGCCGACATCGTCGAGTGGCTGACTGCGCGCATCCCCAGGCGATGAAGCTGACCTACCTCGGGACGGCGACGCTCGCGCTTCGAATCGGCGAGACGTCGCTGCTCACCGATCCGGTGTTCGACGCGGCCGGGACCACCTACGACTTCGGGCCCTGGTTCGTCCCTCGCAGCTGGTTCGCGAGCGAAAAGACGTACCGAACACCGGCCGAGCCCTCCACGCTCGGCCGATTCGACGGCGTGCTCCTGAGCCACGATCACCACGCCGACAACCTCGACTTCGCCGGGCGCAAGCTGATCGCGGATCCCGCGCGCGTGGCGCGCGTCTTCACGACACCCGCGAGCGCGCGCCGTCTCGCGAGGCCAGCCGCGGCGGTGGACGCTCCAGGCAAGGGCCTCGGGCTCACCGATCGCGCCGTCGCGCTCGGGCCGAGCGACGCGGTGCGCGTCGGGTCGGTCACGATTCGCGCCACCGTGGCCCGGCACGGCCCGTTCTACGCTCCTCGAGCAGACGAGGTGACCGGGTTTCTCCTCGACGTAGACGCCGGTCCGCGCATCTGGATCTCGGGCGACACCGTGATGTTCCCGGCGCTGCACCGCGCCCTCGAGGAGATCGCGCGCGACCGGCCCGTCGACGTCGCGGTCGTCCATTGCGGCGCGGTCGGGTTCCCGCGCGCGCTCGGCTTCGGGCACGCTCGCTTCACCTTCGACGCCGAAGAGGCGGTCGCGGCGTGCCGCACCCTGAACGCGGGCCTGATCGTCCCCGTCCACCGATCCGGTTGGGCTCACTTCCGCCAACCCGAGACCGAGCTCATGGATGCGTTCGACCGCGCCGGGCTCGCGAATCGAACCCGCGTCCTCGCATTGGGCGATTCGCTCGAGCTCTGATTGAGACTCGTTTCGCGCCAGTTCGAAGCGAACCGGGTCACAGCCGAGGATCAGACACCTGCGCTCCGCCCATCGGTCGCGAGAGATGGCAGCGTGATCCAAAAGGTGGTCCCGTGGTCCGGGTTCGGCGACGTCCCGATGGCGCCCGCATGGCTCTCGATGATGGTCTTGCAGATCGAAAGGCCCATGCCCATGCCGTGGGGCTTCGTCGTTTGGAACGCCTCGAACACCCGCGCTCGAGCTTCGCTCGAGATGCCCGCGCCGCTGTCGACGACGCAGATCCGTAGGCAGCCCGCGGACGCCGTCTCGGTCGAGATCCTCAGCGTGCGGGGACGGCCCTCGACCGCCTGCATCGCCTCCAGCGCGTTGACGACCAAGTTGATCAACACCTGCTGCAGCTGCACCCTGTCGCCAGCGACCAGGGGGGGCGCCGCCCCGCGC
>CALKVR010001397.1 GCA_938004815.1 uncultured Polyangiaceae bacterium
AGCCAGGGTCGAGGCGGCACGCCGCCATCGCGCTCGACGCGCCGCTTCTCGGCCAGCGTCGCCGTGGCGTGGAGCGTGCCGATCGCGAGCCAACACGTCGCGAAGAGCCAGAGCGCGACCCAGGTCCAGGTGCGCCGCGACGACGACAGGACCTCGAGCGCCACCGGCAACGCGGCTTCGGCCCGATGGTTGGTGTACGTCGGGTCGTTGCTCGGGCTGGCGGTGACGGTGTCGACCTCGACGAGCAGCCGGCCATCACGCGGGAAGTCGGCGGGGAGGGGGGCGCGGATGACGACGGCATCGACCCCCCGGTCGTCGCGCTTGACGCGCAGCGAGCCGCCCCACCAGGCCCCGCGGCCCTTGACCTGCGCCGCGACGCCGGGCCCGGTCACCCGCGCTTGCTCGACGCCGATGCGCATCCCGCCGCTCACCGTCACGTGGAGCGCTACCTCGTCGCCGGCCGCCACGATCGGCGTGAGCGTCGTCACCGCGCCTGCCGCCGAGTATCGCGATGGCCGGTGCGAGAGCGCGATGGCAGCGGCCCCGATCAGCAAGAGGAACACGACCGAGGGAGACAGGCGGCGCATGCGCTGGCACAGCCTACTCGATGCTGCCGATTGCGGTATCTTCTACCAATGCCGTGCAGCCGAGCTCGAGCGCGCGCCGCGCTCGCGTCCTCCGTGATCGCGAGCGCGCTCTTCATGCCGTCTCTCGCGCTCGCTCACGACGAGACCAAAGGCCCGATCCGCGGGGACGCGCCGCCCGCTCCCGTCAAAGCCGAGTGGCATCGGCCGCCAGCGCCGCCGCCGCCTCCGGCGACCACAGGCACGACCATCATCATCACCGGCAGCGTCTTCGCCGGCGTCGGCGCGCTCGATATCCTCGCCGCGCCGATCTGCACCGTGGCCTCGGCCGACGATCGCGGTCTCTGCTTCGGTATCACCGGCGGCGCGGGCGGCGTGTCGCTCGGCGTCGGTCTCGCGATCCTCGCCGCCGGTCTCATCGATCGCGACCACACCGAGAAGCGCAAGTGGCTCACGATGGGTTTTTCCCTGGAGGCGGGCGGCGGGACGCTCGTGCTCGGGCGCAGGTTCTGACGGGCGAGATGAGGACGCGAACCCTGCTCGCCGTCGCCGTGGGCATCGCGGCCGCTGTCGCCTGCGGCGATATGGAGGAGACCGAGCTGCCCTCGGAGCTCGAGGCGCCCGTCGGGCCGCATGACGTATCCGTTCTGTTTCCGATCCCGGAGGTGCTGGGCCAGCGCACGAGCATGATCGGCGCCGACGCCACCGGGCTGCGGGGGCAGCTGCTTCCGCAGGATGTCTACGTGGCGCTCCCACTGGTCGACGTCGTCCTCTCCAACGAGAAGAGCTATCCTCTCCTTCGCCTCATCTCGGCTCGGTTCGACCCGTGTTTCCCTGGGCTGGGGGCGCCGTGCCAGAGCCAGATCCGCCTCGTGATGCAGCCGGTGATCATCGACCCCGCTGGTGAGCACCTGATCGCAAACGACGCCGCCGTGCACCTCTTCTATGCGCTCGAGCGCGATGAGCTCGAGGCCGCGATGCGCCGGGCCGTCGATCTGCGAGAGGCCTCGGGCTTCGCCGTCTCCGCCGAGCCGCTCGGTGTGCACCCGGCGCTCGCCGCCGAGGGGGTCGAGGGCGCGTTCGCGCGAGGCTTCCGCGATCTGCTGCTGACTCATTGCGGCGAAGAGAACCTGGTTCGCGTCACCTTCATGGCGCTCGAGGGCGTCAGCGACGACTGGCGCTTCGGCGGGTTCGATCGCGTCGACGGTGAGCTCGTGCCGCTCGCGATCCCCGGGCTCACCTCGACCGACCAGAGCTTCTTGAACGTCGATCGCTCCGGCGTTTCGTTCGACGGCGCCACGGTCTCGCCGGCGTCCACGAGCAGCGACGACTTCTCGCTCCTCATCGATCCACCGGCGGCGCTGGCCGCCCCCGTCGCCGAGCGGCAGGCTGCGTTCGACGCCCTGCTTCGTGTGGAGAGCCCCACGCGCCACTCGCCCGAGACCATCGACTGCGTGACATGCCACCTCGCCGCGAGCACCCGCGCGTTCGCCGTTCGCGAGCTGGCGGTGACGGCTGCCGGCTCGCCCGATCGCTTCGTCGACGCGTCGGGCAGCGAGCCGGCGGGCAAGACCGCGTTCGGGACGAACGTCCTCCGCGCCTTCGGGGCGTTCGGCCGAAACCCGGCCATCGCGCAGCGGACGGTCAACGAGACGGCGGCCGTCGTCGCGTACGTGAACCGAGAGATGGTCGGAAAATAGAGCGAGGCGAAGGCCAGCATCACATCGAGCGCCTGGTTTCGCATCGCGCGTGCATCGTAGACCCGCCCGCGGCGAAGACACGCTGGACCTGTCGGCGGAGCAGTGCTTCGTTGGAAACCGTGACGACTCCCGTTGCAGCCGACTACCTCGTGGTGGGCGCCGGCGCCATGGGCATGGCGTTCACGGACGCGCTGATCGACCACGCTGACGTGCGCGTCGCGATCGTCGATAGGCGGCACAGCGCCGGTGGGCATTGGCTCGACGCTTACCCCTTCGTGCGGCTGCACCAAGCATCGGCCTTTTACGGGGTGGCGTCGACGCTCATGGGGGGCGGCCGCCAGCAGCAGCGCGGGCCAGAGAGCGGCCTGCAGGAGCGCGCATCGGCATCCGAGGTCGTTTCGTACTACGAGCGCGTGCTCTTCGAGCGCATGTTGCCCTCGGGAAGAGTCGAGCTCTTTACCAGCTGCGAGTACGTCGGCGAGGGCGCGTTCGTGTCGCGCATCTCGGGCCGGCGGTTCGAGGTGCGCCCGGGGTGCCGCATCGTCGACGCCGCGTACCTCGCGCCCGATATCCCGGCGACGACGCCGCCACCGTTTTCGAGCGCGAACGGCGTTCGCGTCGTTCCCGTCAACGACCTCGCGCGTGTGACGGTCGCGCCCGAGCGCTACGTGGTCGTCGGC
>CALKVR010001398.1 GCA_938004815.1 uncultured Polyangiaceae bacterium
CCTTGTCGCCGAGCCCCTTGCCGCCCCCGGCACCGCCGCCGCCCTGCGCAGCCGGCGAGACCTCGTCACCCTCTTTCGACCCGGAGAGGATGGTGGCGAGGTTGTTCTTCATGTCCTCCTTCGGGATGCCGTCGAGCTGCGCGCCGATGCCGCTCGTCGAGTAGCGGCTCGGCTGCTGCACGAGGCGGAGGAAGAGGACGCCGCTGCGGATCTTCTGGAAGCCGAGGTCGACCGACCCGACCAGCCACGCGTCCTGCATCCACTCGAGCAGGACCGGCGAGAACGTCGGGCGGCCGCTGTTGCCGGTGCGCAGATCCTCGAGGCCGCGCTGCAGCGTCGACCTGAGCTGATTCGGCTGCAGATCGTAGTGGCTCACGATGAATGCGATGTCGCTCGTCGCGTCGTCGAGCAACGCGAGCAAGAAGTGCTCGATCGTGATCTCGTAGTGGCGGGCCTGCACCGCCTGAGTGGCCGCGCCCTCGAGGGCAGCGACGCAATTTTTCGTGAGCCGTTTGAGGAGGGACTTGTGGTCGACGAGCATAGGGACCGGCGATGGTACCGGCGGAAAACCGCCGAGGAGAAGGGTGTTTTTGGCAGGGTGGGGGCGATGAGACTGTTACCCTGGCCAGGATGTCCGACGACTCTTCCCCCGGGCCCGTGACGGCGCCCTCGGAGCTCTCCGGCTCCGCCAGGCTCTGTCTCGCGTGCGGGCTCTGTTGCAGCGGCGTCTTGAGCCCGGCGGCGCCCCTCCTGAAGCCCGGCGATCTCACGGTGGCCGCGAGAAACCGCCTCCGCGTCGTTCCCGAAGAGGGGGTGTTCGCCCTCCCCTGCCCCCGCCTCAACGGCACGCGCTGCGAGACCTACACCGACCGTCCGACCGTCTGCGGAACCTTCCGCTGCGCTCTGCTGGCACGGTTCGAGGACGAGGGTGGGCCCATCGAGCCCCACCTCGCCGCGATCGCGCGCACGAAAGAGCTGCTCGCCTTCGCCGAGAGCAAGGGGATGAGCTTCGCGCCCGGCGCGGAGCGCAAGATGGAGGCGAGCGGCGCGGACGCTTACGAGATGATGTCCACCGTCCACGAGCTGATGCAGCGTCTCCACACCGACTTCGTCGGCGCCGAGACGCTGCCCGACCCGCTCAAGTTTCCCGCGGGCGCGACCGAGGGGTGAAGGAGAGAGATTTGAGGTGGCAGCCGCTCGGCGAAGTCGAGGTGAACTGTCGACCATCGCTCGCGCGCAGACGCGCACAAGCAGCGGAACCGCGTGGCCGCGCTGAAAACGCGCCGTCCGCACCTGCTCTCCCCGCAGAGCGTCTCTAGCTAGGGGGTCTGCGAGCAGCCCCCCTCGGCCGCGTTCGCGGCCTCACCCCCGCCTCCGGCTGCGGTGCTTACGCGCCTCGCCGTGAAGATGGCAGCTGCAAGCGCCCCGCGGAGATCGAGCGGGCCGCTCAGCCAGACGAGCCGCGCTTGCCCGACTTGCGAGGAGCCGCCTCCTCGGCGGTGCCGCCGCGCTTGTCGCGCAGACCGTCGAGCATGTCCTTGCGGACGTCGAGCTTGAGGAGCGTCCCCTCGCGCAGCTTGTCGCCCACGCTGAGCCCGTTCGCGCGCGCGACGTCGTCGACGTCGGTGGCGAACTCGCGCGCGACACCGAGGAGCGTGTCGCCGGGGCCGACGCGGTAGACCAGCTGCTCGCGACCCTTGCGGCCACGGCTCTCGGTCTCGTTCTCGAGCACCGCGATATCGTCGAGGCGATCGCGCAGCCCCTCGTCGTCGAGGACGTTGCCGCGGAAGCTGCGGCGCTTCTTTTTCTTGGGCTTGGGCAGGAGCGAGAGCAGGCTCGCGTCGTCCTCGTCGACGCTTACGGGGCGCGGCCGGTAGCCCTCGGGGCTCATGATGTCGCTGGGGTCGAGGAGCGTCGCGTCGTCGAGGCGCCCGCGGTCGAGCTCGAGGAGCGCCGGCATCGACGCCACCGCGCGCGAGACGCTCTCGGTCGGCACCTGAATCAAGAAGTCGCCGCGGCCGGGCGGCAGCTCCTTGGCGAGGAAGTCGGGGTTGAGCTTGCGGATCGTGGACGTCGAGACGCCGGCCGCCTTGGCGACGGTCTCGAGGCTCGTTCGGGGCGGGACCGCGAGCTCGGCCGCGTCGACCGGGTTCGACAGCTGAACCTCGTCGAACTCGAAGCGCTCGAGGTTGTTGGCGACGATCGCGGCCGCGATGATCTTCGGCACGTACTTCGACGTCTCCGACGGCATGACGCCGGCGCGCACGAGCTCGTTGAAGTCGGTCGTGCCGACGCGGTCCATGCGATCGAGCAGCTGCTCGTAGCCCATGTTGTACGCGGCGAGCGCGAGGTCCCATTGGCCGAACCGCATGTAGAGATCGCGCAGGTGGTGCGCCGCGGCCTGCGTCGCGAGCCGCGCGTTCTTGCGCTGATCGACGAACTTGTTCTGCTTGAGGCCGTAGACCGCGCCGGTGGCCGGCATGAACTGCCAGAGGCCGACCGCGCCCGCCGGCGACTTCGCGGTGGGGTCGAAGCCGCTCTCGATCATCGCCACCCAGATGAGATCCTCGGGCAGACGCCGCGCGCGCAGCTCGTCCTGGATCATCTCCTGGTAGCGGCCGCTGCGCTTGAGCCAGAC
>CALKVR010001399.1 GCA_938004815.1 uncultured Polyangiaceae bacterium
GCATCGCGGCGGCCGACGTGTTGATCGATGCCACGGCCAACCCAGACGTCTTCGGCCTCATGGCGATGATCGCGTCGGACCATCGCCGTCCTTTGCTCTGGGCCGAAGTCTTTGCAGGCGGGCTCGGCGGACTCGTCGCATGGGCACAGCCCGGGCAGAGCCCATGTCCGCGGTGTGTTCGCGCTGGCTTCCTGGCGTCGATCCGCACCTGGCCTGCCGCCCCTGCGACGCAACGTGGGGCACCGTACGCAACAGGCGAAGACGAGCCCGTCTCTGCAACCGACGCAGACGTCTCGCTGGTCGCGTCGGTTTTGGCCCAACGCGCCTTCGAGGCTGCCCAAGGTCAACCCTCGACGCCCGCTGCCATGCTGATCGGGTTTCGTAGAGGATGGGTGTTCGACACGCCGATGCACACGATTCTCCTTCCGGTTCGAGAGGACGACTGGTCATGCCCGCGCTGCTGGCGCACGGAGAGCGAGCCCGACCCCGGTCTGGCGGCTCGCGCCGAGGCGCTGTTCCTACGCGAAGATGCTGAAAATCCTCCTTCCCCCTAAGGTGGCCGGGGTGATCGCGACCGCATGCCGACGTGCTGGTTTGCGCGAGACTGGTGGGATGTTGTTCGGCGAACACGTGGCCGACGACGAATTTCGGGTCGTCGAGGCGACGGTGGCAGGCGCCGGCGGTGTCTCCACGTTCTTCCGGAAGCTCACGGAAGGGCTGGGCCGGCTGGAGGCCTTCTTCACCCGGACGAGGCGTGACTATCGGCGCTTCAACTACCTTGGCGAGTGGCACTCGCATCCGTCCTTCGCCCTACGCCCGAGCCCGACCGACGACCGATCGATGTTCGACATCGTCGACGATCCTCAAACCGGAGCTCGTTTCGCTGTCGCGATCATCGTGAAGCTCGAGGCGGGCGCTCTGCGCGGTGGCGCGTTCGCATACTTCCCGGAGAGTGTGAGAGAGGACGCGCGCCTCGTGTTCGAGGAGTCGGGTGAGCACTGAAGGCCGCTTGTCGGACCCGCAACGGCGTTCCGTCGTCGGTGACGAGTTTGGGGATTTCGGTCCAAAAAAATTCCGGCCCAAGATTTTACGAACCCCACATCCCGATGAGTTTCGGCCGATTTGACCCCTGCTCCCGTGGAAGACCGTGCGCTGCATGAGCAGCGCCTACGTGGTTCCGGCAGGGTACTCGAAGGATAACCTGGCGGTTCTGACGGCGGCCGCGCCGATGTTGGTTCTCGATCTAGCCGCGCTCGCTGAGACTCGGACGGAGTGAAGCCTTCGTGAGAGACGCGAGACTGGTGGGCACCGGAAACCCGAGCCGTACCGGAACACGCTGCGCACGGCCGTCGAAGTAGCGATCGAACGGGCCGACGCCGAGACTCACGTCGTCGGGTAGCTCGGTTCATTTCTGGCGCACCCAAGCGTAGTAGCGAACGTGACGACCACGAAGAAGCTTCGCGCGGCGCTCTACGCCAGGGTCTCGACGAGCGACCAGAACCCGCGGATGCAGATCGACGAGCTCCGAGAGCTCGCCGTCCGGCGCGGCTACGAGGTAGTGGGCGAGTTCGTCGATCACGGCGTGTCCGGAACGCGAGACCGCCGCCCGGAGCTCGACCGGCTCCTCGC
>CALKVR010001400.1 GCA_938004815.1 uncultured Polyangiaceae bacterium
CCCGTGTCGCCGATCAGCGGCGGCACCGACGTCTGCTCGGCCTTCCTGGGCACCTCGCCGCTGGTGCCGGTCCGCGCCGGGGAGATCAGCTGCCGGATGCTCGGGTGCGGGTGCGAGCTCTCGAACGCGAAGAGCACCGCCTCCGGGGTCAGGCGATCGAGGGCGCCGAAGAAGTTGAGGCTCAAAAGAGCGCCCTCTTCGTTGAACTGGGCGGACGTGCGGCGCTGGCCGGCGGCGAGCAGATTCTGGGTGCCCGCGATGTCGGAGGCCATCTCGTTCGGCTGGTTCAAGAACGGGGCCACGCGCGAGGCGACGCGACCAAAGTCGCCGACGCTCACGCCGCGCGACCCACCCCCGTTGGCGCAGCCGGTGTGGTCGAGGTGGTGATGCGCCAGCTCGTGACCGAGCACGAAGGCGAGCTGAGCGTCCATGAGCACGGCCTGGCGCGCGACCTTGCGGCCGTCGGCGTCTTGGGCGGGGTCGACGAAGCCGGGGCCCGGCCGCGGGAGAGGCTTTTTCGGGCGGTAGTTCTGCGCGACGAGCGAGGTGTACGCGTCGAGCTTGTTGGTCCGGAAGAGCTCGTCGTACGCGCGGAAGCGCGCCGAGTGCGCCATGACCTCGAGGAGGGCGTCGCTCACCGCCATGAGGGGCTGGCCTTGATCGTCACACGCCGCGAACGCGTTCACCTCGCCCACGGTCGGGTCGGAGAAGAGCGGGATGGACTGGACCTTGGCCCGCTTCGCGTCCGGGAGCGCGGCCACGAGCTCTTTCAGCACGACGCCGGCGCGTTGCCGCAGAAAGCCGAGGTCGGTGTTGTTGATCGGATCGTTCGCGACGGGCCCCGGGTTGAACGGCGGCTGGCCGCCCTGCTGGGGGGGTGGCTGCTGGCCCCAACCGCCCTGCTGCGGGGGCTGCTGGCCCCAACCGCCCTGCTGCGGGGGCTGCTGGCCCCAGCCACCCTGCTGCGGGGGCTGCTGGCCCCACTGGCCCTGCCCATACGGGCCCTGCTGATAGGGCCCCTGCTGCCCATAGGTCGGGGTGCTGCGCCGCTTCTGCTGGCAGCCGGCGACCGCGACGACCAGGCACGAGACGGTCAGAGCCTTCGCGATCGTCGCCAACCTCATGAATCTCATGTCGTCCTCTCCGTCGAGCCCTGGAGGCGGTCTAGCACGAACCGTCAGGTGGTGAGACGTGCCAGCCCCGGGTTCCCTGCAAGCTATCTGCTCGTCGTGCGTTCTGGCAGGGTGACGTGAGCCCTCCCGCGCCCATCGCGCGTCCCACGAGTGACCGTGCCCAGTCATCAGTCTACCGCCGCCGTCGTGATGTTGCTCTCCATCGCCGTGGGGTGTGGCGGCGGCGCAGCCGGGGGGGCGATGGCCAAGGACGGCCCCCACGACGAGACGGTCTCCGACCCGATCGCCGCCGCCGAGGCCGATCTGGCCGCCGCCGAGAGTCGGGTCGCGCGCGTGGTGGGTGGCGGCGGTCAGGGTTTGCCCGGGCAGCAGCCCGTCAAGCCCACCGCGCCGGCCCAGCCCGAGCCCCCTGGCCCGCGGCCCCAGCCCGCCCCTCAGCCCCACCGGGTCGAGACCGAGGCGAGCGCCGCCGATGACGACACCTGCGAGTCGGCCTGCGACGCGCTCCACGCCATGCAACGGGCGGCCGACCGTGTCTGCGAGCTCGCGCCGGGCGATCGCTGCGAGGCCGCGCGCACCCGCGTCGCCGACGCCGAGAAACGTGTGATGGAGGCCTGCCCGGAATGCGACGCCTGAACCCTCGCCTTGCTTCTTTCGTCCTCCTCGTCGTCGGCGCCGGCTTCGCCGCTTGCGCGTCGAAAGACAGCGAGCCCCCCAAGACCAGCGCCAGCGAGCCCGCGGCGGTGGCTCAGCCCGGCCAGTACCAGGCGCAGCCCGGGGCCGACGGTGCCGCGCCCCCTCCCGCCACCCCCGACACCGGCGGGGCGGCCACGCCGTTCGAAGCGTTCGATCAGGCCGAACGCGAGCTCGAGAGCGCCTTCGATGGCAAGAACACGGTCGGCGCCCCGCTCACGTCGGGCGACAGGTGCATGACCGTCTGCAAGGCGCTCGCCTCGATGCGCCGTTCGGCCGACGAGATATGCAACCTCGACGCGTCGCGCTGCACCGACGCGCGCGCTCGCCTCACCAAGGCCGAAGAGCGCGCGAAGAGCAGCTGCCCCGCCTGTTCCACCCCGACCTGACCCGGGATGGAGGTACAACGCAGGGGTGTCTCGCGGGCCGTCGTCCAAGGTGCCCAAGCGCGTCGGGCGCTACGAGATCGTGCGCGAGATCGGCGTCGGCGCGATGGGTCGCGTGCTGCTCGCCCGCGATCCCGTTCTCGAGCGCCACGTCGCGGTGAAGCTCCTCCGTGACGATCTCTCGATCGCGCAAGACGTCCGTGACGGTCTCGTCGTCCGCATGCGCCACGAAGCGCGCGCCGCCGCACGCGTCACACATCCGCACCTGGTCGTGCTCCACGACATGGGCGAGGACGAAGACCTCGGCCTGTTTCTGGTCTTCGAGTATCTCGAGGGGCCGACGCTCAAGCAGCGCATCGTCGAGGGCCGCCTCTCGGCCAGACAGTCGGCGCGCCTCGCGCGCGAGCTCGGCTCGGCCCTGACGTTCGCGCACGAGCGCGGCGTGCTCCACCGCGACGTCAAGCCCGAGAACATCATCCTCTCGCCGACCGGCGCCAAGATCACCGACTTCGGGATCGCGCGCGTGCCCGACTCGACCCTCACCCACGCCGGCGGCCTGCTCGGCACGCCCGCCTACAGCGCTCCCGAGACGTTCCGCGACAGCAAGTTCTCGCCCGCGAGCGATCAGTTCTCGCTCGCCGCGACGCTCTACGAGGCGATCAGCGGCGAGCGCGCGTTTCCCGGTGACGACGCGGTATCGGTCGCGTCGAAGATCGCGAACGACATGCCCGCCGCGTTCGCGGCCGAGCTGCGCTACCCCGACGAGCTCGACGAGATCCTCGCTCGAGGCATGGCCAAGAGCTCCGCCGATCGTTTCCCGTCCTGCAAAGAGTTCGGCCAGGCTCTCCTCGAAGCGCTCGTCGCGAACCCGTCCGCGGGCAAGACGATCCCGCAGCACGAGCGCGCGAGCGACACCCTGATCGGCGCGCGCCTCTCGACCGCGGCCGACGCGCCGTCCAACCCTCCTCCACCGCCGCGCCCCATCCGCGTCTTCATCGGGGGCGTCGCGGTCCTCCTCGTGTCCGGGCTCGTGGTCCGGTCGGTGCTGCGCGACACGACGCGCGAGGCCCCGGCCGCGCCCCTGCCGCCCGCGACCGAAGAGCCGGCCGAGCCCGAGCCGAGCGCCGAGCCCGAGCCCTCACCGCGGCGGCCGCGGCCCCCGCGCCCCGGCCCCGCCTCGTCTGCCCCGTCCGCTTCGCCGTCCGCATCCGCTTCGCCGTCCGCGTCGGCCCTCGCCTCCGCGTCGGCGGCGCCTTCGGCGTCGGGCTCGGCGTCGAGCGCGCCCCCGGCGTCGACCGCGCCCTCGGCGAAGACCGCGCCCTCGGCCAAGCCGGCCCCCTGAGCGCCCCGACGCCGGGGCGTGCATGCTAGCCTCCCGGCCCCCCTCGAGGACCATGGACGATCACGAGAACCACCTCTCGCTCTACCGTCAAATGCAGCTCATCCGCCGCTTCGAAGAAGAGGCGGCGCGCGCCTACGCGCAGGGCAAGATCGGCGGCTTCCTCCACCTCTACATCGGGCAAGAGGCAGTCGCCGTCGGCGCCTGCGCCGCGCTGACGCCCGAGGACTACGTCATCACGACGTACCGCGATCACGGCCAAGCGCTCGCGCGCGGCATGACCGCGCGCGCGGCGATGGCCGAGCTCTACGGCAAGGACAGCGGGTGCTCGCGCGGCCTCGGCGGCTCGATGCACTTCTTCGACGTCGAGCACAACATGCTCGGCGGATACGGCATCGTGGGCGGGCACCTGCCGATCGCGGCGGGCACGGCGTTCGCTTCCAAGTACCGCGGCGAAAAGCGGGTCACGCTCGCGTTCTTCGGCGAGGGCGCGGCCAGCATCGGCGATTGCCACGAGGCGATGTGCCTCGCGTCGCTGTGGAAGCTCCCCATCATCTTCATCTGCGAGAACAACGAGTACTCGATGGGCACGCCGCTCACGCGCACGTTCGCCGTCGACGACGTCACCGCGCGCGCCCCCGGCTACGGCATCGGCGCCGACCGCTTCGTCGCCGAGCACGTGCATCAGATCCGTGATCGGCTCAAGGCCGTCATCGACCGCGCCCGCGAGGGCGGCGGCCCCTCCCTCGTCGAGATCCGCACCTACCGGTTCCGCGGTCACTCGATGAGCGATCCCGGCAAGTACCGAACGCCCGAGGAGCTCGAGGCCAAGAAAAAGCTCGATCCCCTCACCCGCTCGCGCTCCGAGCTCGAGGCCGCCGGCCTCAAAGACCGCCTCGAGCAGCTCGACACGTCGGTCGAAGAAGAGG
>CALKVR010001401.1 GCA_938004815.1 uncultured Polyangiaceae bacterium
CAGTGAGGGGGGCCGGGGGGGTGAAACAGCAGCCACCCCGCTGCAGCAGAGAACAGCAGAGACAACGTCATGCTTTCCCCCAAGCGCACCAAGTACCGGAAGATGCAGAAGGGCCGCAACCGCGGCCTCGCGAACGCGGGCTCCGACGTCTCGTTCGGCGACTACGCGCTCCAGTCGCTCGAGCCGGCCCGCGTCACCGCGCGGCAGATCGAGGCCGCTCGTATGGCGGTGCAGCGTCACTGCAAGCGCGCCGGCAAGCTGTTCATCCGCGTTTTCCCCGACAAGTCGATCAGCAAGAAGCCGCTCGAGGTCCGCATGGGTGGCGGCAAGGGCGCGCCCGAGGAGTGGGCCGCGGTCGTGAAGCCGGGCCGCGTCCTCTACGAGATCAGCGGTGTTCCGGAAGACATGGCGAAAGAGGCCTTCCGCCTCGCGTCGCACAAGCTGCCGATGGCCTGCCGCTTCCTGGTTCGTGATCACTGACCCTGAGCTGGAGCAGAACCGTGAAAGCGAAAGAGCTGCGTGACCGCACCGACGAAGCCCTCATCGAGCTGGAGAAGACCCTCCAGGCCGAGATCTTCCAGGCGCGGTTCAAGAACTACACGAACCGTCTGAACGACACCGCGAGCATCGTGCGCCAGCGCCGCGACCTCGCCCGGGTGAAGACGATTCTCACCCAACGGGCCCAGCAGGCCGGCGCGCAGAAGAGCGCGCCCGAAGGGAAGTGAGCGTCATGGCCGAGAAGAAGACGACGAAAGCGAAGCCGGCCACCAAGGGCACGGACTCGAAGCGCAAGGCCGCCGCGGCCGCGCCTGCCGCCGCCGCCCCCGCGGCGCCGGAGGTCACCCCGAGCGAGTACCAGCGCGAGGCCCACGGCTTCCGCCGCAAGATCATCGGCACCGTGGTCTCGAACAAGATGGCCAAGACCGTCGTGGTCGAGGTCATCCGCAAGGCGATGCACCCGGTCTACAAGAAGTACGTCCGCGTGCGAAACAAGTACAAGGCGCACGACGAGCTGAACCAGTTCAAGGCCGGCGATCGCGTCGAGATCATGGAGCACCGCCCCATCTCCCGCGAGAAGCGTTGGACGGTCACCCGTCTCATCTCTCGCCCCGTGGAGGCATGAGCCATGATTCAGGTCACCACCAACCTCGAGGTCGCGGACAACAGCGGTGCACGTCGCGTCATGTGCATCAAGGTCCTCGGCGGCTCCAAGCGTAAGTACGCCGCGCTCGGCGACGTCATCGTCGTCTCCATCAAAGAGGCGCTCCCCGGCACCAAGGTGAAAAAGGGCGACACCGCGCGCGCGGTCGTCGTTCGCACCACCCGCGAGTACCAGCGCCCCGACGGCAGCTACATCAAGTTCGACACGAACAGCGCCGTCCTCATCAACAAGGACAAAGAGCCCATCGGGACGCGCATCTTCGGGCCAGTCGCCCGCGAGCTCCGCGCGAAGAAGTTCATGAAGATCATCAGCCTCGCACCGGAGGTGCTGTGATGCAGCGGCTCAGGGTCGGAGACCTCGTCCAGGTCATCAGCGGCGCCGAGGACATCAAGGGCAAGCAGGGCACGATCACCAAGCTCCTCAAGAGCGAAGAAAAGGCGATCGTCGAGGGCTTGAACATGGTGACCAAGCACCAGAAGCCCAACGCCCGCAACCAGCAGGGCGGCAAGATCACGATGGAGGCGCCGATCCACGTCTCCAAGCTCATGCTCGTCGATCCCGAGACCAAGAAGCCCACCCGGGTCAAGGTCGAGGTTCGTGAGGGCAAGAAGGTGCGCGTCGCGAAGAGCGGCGCCGTCATCCCCTCGGGCCGCTGAGGCGCAGGACAGTCCAATGGCGAAGAAAGAAGACGACAAGAAGGCGAAGCCCAAGGGCGACGCGAAGCCGAAAGGCGACGCTGCCAAGGGCGGCGGCAAGGCCGACAAATCCTCCGGCGACAAGGCGAAAGCCAAGGCCAAGCCCGCGGAGGGCGGTGAAGAGCGCAAGGTCGAGCCGCGCGAAGCCGGCTACGTGCCGCGCGTCCGCGCCCGCTACCAGAAGCAGGCCGCGCCCGCGCTGACCAAGAAGTTCGGCTACAAGAACCCGATGATGGTTCCCCGCCTCCGCAAGGTGGTGGTGAACATGGGTCTGGGCGCCGCCGTCCAGAACCCGAAGATCATCGACTCTGCGGTCGAAGAGCTGCGCTCGATCACCGGGCAGCAGCCGGTCGTGTGCCGCGCCCGCAAGTCGATCGCGTCGTTCAAGCTGCGCGAGAACCTCCCCATCGGCGTTCGCGTCACGCTGCGCAAGCACCAGATGTGGGAGTTCGTCGATCGCCTGATCTCGTTCGCGCTCCCGCGCGTGCGCGATTTCAAGGGCGTCAGCCCCAAGGGCTTCGACGGTCGGGGCAACTTCACGATGGGTCTCAAGGACCAGATCATCTTCCCCGAGATCGACTACGACAAGATCGACACGACGAAGGGCATGAACATCTCCTTCGTCACGACGGCAAAAACCGACGAAGAAGGCCGCGAGCTCCTGCGTGAGCTCGGGATGCCTTTCCGGCAGTAGGGGTTGGAGAACAGTTATGGCTCGTGCAAAAGACTTTGCGAAGCTGAATCGTCCGCCGAAGTTCTCCACTCGGCACCGGAACCGTTGCAAGGTGTGCGGCCGCTCGCGGGCGTACTACCGAGACTTCGAGCTCTGCCGTGTTTGCCTCCGCCTGTACTCGCTGCGCGGTGAGCTTCCCGGTGTGATCAAGGCAAGCTGGTGACGCCATGGTGAGTGATCCGATCAGCGACATGCTCAGCCGAATCCGGAACGCGGCCCTCGCGCGCCACGACCGGACCGAAATCCCCGCCAGCAAGATGAAGCTCGCGGTCGCCAAGATCCTCAAAGACGAGGGCTACATCGCCGACGTGCAAGAGTCGGTCGAGGAGAGCCCGGTCAAGAAGACGATCACGATCGTGCTCAAGTACGGCCGCGACCGTCAGAGCGCCATCGACGGGATCAAGCGCGTCTCGCGCCCCGGTCGCCGCGTCTACGTGCGCCACGACCGCATCCCGCGCGTCCTCTCGGGCCTCGGCATCTCGATCCTCTCCACCTCTCGCGGTCTCGTCTCGGACCGCGACGCGCGCCGGCTCAAGCTCGGCGGCGAGCTCCTCTGCGAGGTCTGGTGATGGTTGCCCCCACCAAAACTTCTTCGGTGCGGCCTCCCGCGACGCGGACCGGGCGCGACGCGCTCCGCTCGTCGCGAACGGGCAAGCGCCCCGTGGTTCTGCCGAAGGGCGTCACCGCAACCGTCCAGCCGGGCGCCGTGCTGGTGAAGGGCCCAAAGGGCGAGCTCAAGCGCACCGTCCTCAACGACGTGCAGCTCAAGGTCGACGGCACCAACCTCCTCGTGTCGTCCACGGCCCCTGGCCGTGACGGCGCGCGCCTCCAGGGCCTTTACCGCGCGCTCATCGCGGCGATGGTCAAGGGCACCGCCGAGGGTTACGTCCGCGAGCTCGAGCTGCGGGGCACCGGTTACCGCGTCGAGGCCAAGGGCCAGACGCTGCACTTCGCGCTCGGGTTCTCGCACCCGGTCGTGTTCGATCTGCCCAAGGGCATCAGCGCGCAGATCCCGGCCGAGTCCAAGGGCACGCAGCTCATCCTGACGGGTGCCGACAAAGAGCTCATCGGTCAGACGGCCGCGAAGATCCGCGGGTTCCGTCCGCCGGAGCCCTACGGTGGCAAGGGCGTTCGCTACAAGGGCGAGGCCGTCCGCGAGAAGGCGGGCAAGGCCGGAAAGGGCGGCAAGAAGTAATCATGGCTGTCAGAATCGTCGGCCGGGAGCGCCGCAAGCTCCGCATTCGCAACAAGGTTTCGGGCACGACCGAGCGGCCCCGCCTCTCCGTCTTCCGGAGCGCCAAGCACATCTACGCGCAGGTGATCGACGACACGACCGGCAAGACGCTGGCGCACGCGTCGACCCTGTCCAAAGACCTGAAGGGCACCCTCGGCGACGACAACAAGACCGACGCCGCCAAAAAGGTGGGGGCGCTCGTCGCCAAGGTGTGCAAGTCCAAGGGCGTCGACAAGGTCGTGTTCGACCGCAACGGCTACCTCTACCACGGGCGTATCAGCGCCCTCGCTCAGGCCGCCCGCGAGGCCGGCCTCGAGTTCTGAGCGCGGAGTACGGACATGGCTATCGACCAGATCGATGAAGAAAAGCTCAAGGAGCGGGTGATTCACATCAACCGCGTCGCCAAGGTCGTCAAGGGCGGCCGCCGCTTCAGCTTCTCCGCGCTCGTCGTCGTCGGCGACGAGTCGGGGCACGTCGGCGTCGGCCTCGGCAAGGCGAACGAGGTCCCCGAGGCGATCCGCAAGGGCAACGATCAGGCGCGCAAGAACCTGTTCCGCGTCCCCCTCGACGGCGTCACCATTCCCCACGACAGCTTCGGCCATGAGGGCGCGGGCCGCGTGCTGCTCAAGCCGGCCAGCCCGGGGACCGGCGTCATCGCCGGCGGCGCCGTCCGCGCCGTCGTCGAGTCGGCCGGCATCCACGACGTCCTGTCGAAGTAGCTCGGCACCAGAAACAAGCACAACATCGTGCACGCCACGGTGAAGGCGCTGAAGAACCTGAAGAGCCCCGACCAGTTCGCTGGCAAGCGCAGCATGCAGACGGGCGACGTCGGCCACATCTCCAAGACGACGATCCTCGGCGCCAAGCGCCGCGCGTCGATGTCTCCGCCGCCGCCTCCGGGTGGGGCGCCCGCGGGCGGGGCGCCCGCCGCGCCGGCCGAAGGAGGCTCGGCATGAAACCCCTCCTGAAGGTGCGCCAGCGCGCGAGCCTGATCGGCCAGCCCGAGAAGCACCGCAAGGTGATGGCCGGCCTGGGCCTCCGTGGCCCCGGCTCCGAGGTCGTCGTCGCCAACACCCCGTCGTTCCGCGGCATGGTGAAAAAGGTGATGCACCTCCTCGAGGTCACCGAAACCGACCAGCCGAAGAAGTAGGTCGCAGATGGATATCCTCTCCAAGCTCCAGGCCCCCGAAGGCGCCGTTCGCGGCAAGAAGCGGATCGGTCGTGGTCCCGGCTCGGGTCACGGCAAGACCTCCGGCCGCGGTCAGAAGGGCCAAAAGGCGCGCTCGAAGGGCAACATCAACAAGAAGCACTTCCAGGGCGGGCAGACGCCGATTCAGCGTCGCCTCCCCAAGCGCGGCTTCCGCAACCCGCTCGCCACGCCGGTGTGCGAGGTGAACCTCGGCGACCTCGAGATCCTGTTCGACTCGCGCGC
>CALKVR010001402.1 GCA_938004815.1 uncultured Polyangiaceae bacterium
CGGTAGCGGAGCACGACCTCGCCAAAGACGAGCGCGCGCGCGGCGACAAGGCGCAGCCCCCGCCCAAAAAGAAGAAGCTGAAGCACCTGCCCGTCGTCGGCGCGTAGCGTTCGTTTTCCCCAGCCGGCGGCTGAGTGGTTTTCGTCGAGAGCGAGGGAGGTCGGTGGCGAGTCGCGCGGAGCGTACATCGTACGCGAGCACGCCCGACGCCGAGATCGCGACGCTATCGGCGAAAAACACCAGCCGGCTACGCGTCGGGGCAGCCGTTGCCGTCGTCGCCGCCCTTGCCGGGGATGGCGGGGCAGGAGTCGATCGCGTCGGGCACGCCGTCGCCGTCGTTGTCCATCTCGGGGCAACCGTCGGTGTCCTCGAACGAGTCGCGGTCCTCGGCGTACGTCGGGCACTTGTCCTCGTCGTCGGGGAAACCGTCGCGGTCGCTGTCGGCCTCACGCGGGGCGACGCTCACGCCGAGGGTCGCGCGGAACGGCGCGTTGCCGACGCCGTCGCGAAGGCCGACCTCGACGCCGGCGAGGAGCGCGACGTCACCGAAGGCGAAGCGACCGGCGGCGCTCGCGAACCACCCGGCGGGCGCCCCCGCCTCGAACGGCCGGATCGGATCGAGCGGGAGGTAGCCGCGCGTCTCGGCGAAGATCGTGACGATGCCGTCGGGATCGACGCCGAGCGCCTGCGGTCGCAGGGCGAGGCCGAACCCGAGCGGCAGCTCGTGGCCGAACCGCGAGTCGCACGTGTCTTCGGGCTGGGAGGGGTCGCACGCGTACTTGCCGGCCCGGGCCCGGAGCTTGGCGCCGGCGCGCAGGCTGCCGAGGATCGGCCCGTGGGACAGCTCGCCGATGACGCGCGTCTCGTTCGTGATGCCGCCCTCACCGATGAAGCTGCGCTCGTCGCCTGTCGGCACCGTGAAGCGGTCGTCGACGGCGAGGCCGAAGCCGCGGGTGAGCCCGACGTCGTCGATGTCGGGCTGCACGATTGTCACCTTGGCGCGGATGCCCAGATCGCCGAGCGCGGTGAGAGGCGGCGGCTCGCTGCCGACGAAGCGTGAGGCGTCCGAGCCGACCGGCACCTCGTCGCCGACCTGGCCGAGGACCACGGGCAGATCGAGCCCGAGGGTGAGCCGCTCGAAGAGCCCCACCGCGACCGAGAAGTCACCCGTGAACTGGTGCTCGACGACCGAGTAGGCGATCTCGCCGTTCTGACCGCGCAGGACGATGGGGCGGAACGCGTACGACACCCGCACGTTCGCCGTCGCCTCGCCGGTCGCGGGCGACCGCACCGACTCCATCCCCATCCCTGCGTCGTGGTGCAGCGGCGCGTACGTGCCGCGCAGATCGGCCGAGGGCGGCTCATCGGCGAGGACGCTCGGCGCGAACGTCGTCGCCAGGGCAAAGGGCAGCAGCCTGCGCATCGTTTGGGGGAACCTTACCAGCGTGGCAAAGAGAACAGGGTGGCGAAAACGGTGCTCCCGGGCCCGGTCCATGAGATAGAAGGCGGCGACTATGGACGCGATCCGGATCCGGGGGGGAAAAAAGCTCTCGGGGACGATCTCCATCAGCGGGGCCAAGAACGCGGCGCTGCCGATCCTCTGCGCGACGCTGCTCTCGGACGGCGAGAGCCTGCTGCGCAACGTCCCCGCCCTGCGTGACATCGAGACGACCGCGGCGCTGCTTCGCTTTTTGGGGCGATCGGTCACCGCCACCCCGCCCACGGTCAAGGTCGACGCGGGCGCGCAGGTCCGGCCCGAGGCGCCCTACGAGCTCGTGAAGCAGATGCGGGCGAGCGTGATGGTCCTGGGGCCGCTCCTCGCGCGGTTCGGGCG
>CALKVR010001403.1 GCA_938004815.1 uncultured Polyangiaceae bacterium
CATGGGCATCGTGTGGATCGAGAGCACGCCCGCCACCCCGAAGACGAAGAGATACGTGTAGCGCAAGAAGCCCGGCTCGAAGAGCCCGCGCACGACGGGCAGGACGCCGCTTCGCAGGTAGGCGACGGCGGCGCCGAGCGCCAAGGGCACGGCCGCCGGGAGGGCGTACTGGAACGTGTGATACTGCGGGGTGTAGCTCGAGGTGGTGGTGCCGAAGGCGATCGGAACGCCCTGCCAGCGATCGCGCAGGTAGTCGCCCACGGTCTTGGCGGGCCGCAGGGTCTTCAAGCGCGTTAGCGCGTCGGTGTGCTGGTTCTGGTCCCACCGGAGGAAGCTCGCTGGCGTCATGTTCGGCAGGAACGAGCTCATGTAGAGATAATGCGGCACCGCCAAGAGGGCGAAGCCGCCGAGGACGCCGGCGCCTGTCCACGCAAAGCGCCGGCGGTTGCTCCTGGCGAAGACGGCCGCGCCGACCAGCACCGGGACGGCCGCGAGCAGCATCAAGAAGAGCTGCTTTCGGCAGAGCGTGGCGAGGCCCATCCAAACCCCGATCTCGACGCCCGAGCGGAGGCTCGGCCGCTCCCACAGTCGGTTCATCCGCCAGAGGCCGAGCAGGACGACCGCGTACGTGAGGCCCTCGGTGTAGGGATACGAGGTGTATCGAAAGAACTCGCCGTTCAGGCCCATCATCAAGACGAAGAGGTGGCCTGCGTGAAAGCCGGGCACGGTGCGAGGGACCAGGTCTCGGTCGAAGAGCTCGCTCGCCCAACGAAACCCGACGAGCAGCGTCACGAAGTAGAAAATCGTGGGTAGCCAGTGGCCGGTCGGCTCGATGGGAAAGACGCGGCTCGCGTAGCCGTAGACGAGCGGCCAGAGCGGATACATGTCCGTCGGGTGGGGGAGCGACGGCGCGCCCTTGTGCGCGAGCGACAGATCCGTGATGAGCCCATCGCCGTCGCGCACGTGCTGCGCGATGTTCATGTAATAGCCACCGTCGGGCAGCGGGCCGTAAGCCTCTTCGGTGAACGGGATCTTCTGCTCCGCCAGCAGGCCCAGGATCGCGCCGAGCAAGAGGAGCGAGCGCGCCCGGCGTGTGGAGAGCACGGCGACGGCGGTCGTGCGCACGGAGCGAAACCTCTCGAGGACGATCGGCCACCCGGCGCTCACGGCCGGTCGCATATCGCGACACCAGGCGAACGGCAAACCGTCCCGCCCGCGCCCCGGCTTGCGCCGCGCCAGGCCCCGTAGGATAGCCGCGCCGGCGATGTGCGGGATCTTCGGCGGCCACGACCAGCTGCTCCACGAGAGGCCGGAGCAGCTGCTGGCCCACCGTGGCCCAAACCAGGCCGGTCGCCGCGTCGTGGACGCGCCCGGCGGCTCTCAGCTCACGATCGGCCAGACGCGCCTCTCGGTCGTCTACAAGGGCGACGTGCCCACGCCGCTCGAACGTGACGGCGCCGTCATCGCCTACAACGGTGAGGTCTACAACTGGCTCGATCTGCGCGCCGACCTCGAGGCCAAGGGGTGGCAGTTTCACACGCCGACCGACACCGAGGTCGTGTTGGTCGCCTTTCTCGAGTGGGGCGCGGCGTGCCTCGAGCGGTTCAACGGCATGTTCGCGTTCGCCATCTGGCACGCGGGCCGGCTGTTCCTCGCGCGCGACAGGGTTGGTGAAAAGCCGCTCTTCTACGCCCACCACAAGGGCCAGTTCGCCTTCGGGTCCGAGCTCAAGGTCCTGCGCGGGCTCGAGTACGCCGAGACGCCGATCTGTAAGGCGCTCGAGTTCTACTTCGACGAGCACACGCCTTTCCGCAACGTCAAGAGCGTGCGGCCGGGCGCGTTCGTCGAGTACACACCCGCGACGGGCGAGGTACGCGAGACCACCTACTGGACGTTCCCCGTTCGCGAGCAGGACATCACCGAGCCCGACGCGGCGATCGACGCGTTCCTCGAGCTTTTCACCGACGCTTGCCGCATCCGCAAGGTCGCCGACGTGCCGGTGACCGTCTTTCTCTCGGGCGGCATCGACTCCTCGCTCATCCAGGCCGTGGTCGGCGTCGACGCGACGTACACCATCCAGTTCGCCGAGTTCGCGGGCCACATCGACGAAGAGGGCCTGGTGCGCGAGTTCGCGGCGAGCCGCGGCTTCGAGGCGCGCGTCGTGACCCCCACGCGCCAGCAGTTCTTGGACGTGTTCCCCGACCTCGCACGCCACATCGAGTTCCCCGTCGGCAGCTTCAGCGTCTTTCCGCTGTTCTGCCTGGCCCAGCGTGCGCGTGAGGGCGGCTTCGTGGTCGCGCTGTCAGGCGAGGGCTCCGACGAGCTCTTCAACGGCTACTACCGCAACGAGCTCCTCTTGCGTGAGGCCGCGCGCATCGCCGGCGATCTCGCGGGCCCGTACGCCACCTTGTCGGCGCGGTACTTCGGGTCCGAGGTCGAACGGTTCAGCCGCATGGCGAGCCGCCAAGGCTTCGCGGGCGTGCCGCTCTTGGTCGACTTCTTCGGCCCGCGCTGGGACGACGCGCTCTCGATGGCCCAGAACCTCTGCGCCATCGAGACGACGGTGTTCCTGCAACCGCTGCTGGTGATGGCCGATCGGCTGAGCATGGGCAGCTCGCTCGAAGTCCGGAGCCCGTTCCTCGACCCGCGCCTCATCGAGCTCTCGGCGCGCCTCGCCGACGATCTGAAGTTTCGCGACGGACAGGGCAAGTGGCTCCTGCGCCGCGCGCTCGAGCGCCTCGTCGGCAAGGACCTCGGCATCGCCCGGCGCACGATCAAGCACGGCCTGCCGGCGCCGGTAAACCAATGGCTCTTCAAGTCCAGCGCGTTCGATCGCAACGACTGGAACCACGTCCTGCTCGGCGAGTGCCTCAAGCAGCTCGCCCGGCTCCACGACCCCTCGGAGTGAAAAGACCATGAAACGCGCTCTCGTGACTCACCTCCGCGACCCGATCGACGGCACGCCGCTCTCGCTGAAAGACGCCGCTCCCGACGGCGCCGAGATCGAATCGGGCACGCTCGTCGCCGAGGGCGGCGGCTCGTACGTGATCGTCGGCGGCATCCCCAATATGCTGTCCGAGGCAGCGTTCGCCGTCGGTCAAAAGGAGACGGTCGAGAGCTTCTCGTTCAAGTGGCGCAAGGCCACCGGCTACCGCCGAGAGACGCTGCCCCACTACACGAAGTGGTACCTGGACCGGTACGGCTTCGGTACCGAGGAGAGCCTCGCCAGTTTCTTGCGTGACAAGCGCGTCATCCTCGACGCGGGCACCGCCCACGGTCGCGACGCCGAGCTCTACGAGCGGTCCTCGACCGCCACCGTCTACGGCGTCGACATCAGCGACGGCATCGTCAACGCCTACCGCGACCTCGGAGCGCACGAGCGCCTCAACTTCATCCGTGGCGATCTGACCAAGCTGCCGTTCCCCAAGCCGTTCTTCGATTTCATCGGCTGCGATCAGGTGCTCCACCACACGCCGAACACCAGCGAGGCGTTGACGGCGCTCTGCAAGCACCTCCGCCCCGGCGGCCACATCCTGTTCTACGTCTACAAGAAAAAGGCGCCCATTCGCGAGTTCTGCGACGACTACATCCGCGAGCGCACGACCAAGATGTCGCCCGAGGACTGCATGGAGGTGAGCGAGCAGCTCACCCACTTCGGCAAGGCGCTCTCCGACATGAAGATCACGATCGACGTCCCCGTCGACATCCCGATCCTCGGCATCAAGGCCGGCAAGCAGGACCTCCAGCGGTTCATCTACTGGAACATGTTCAAGTGCTATTGGAACGACACGATGGACTGGGACGCCAACGTGATCACCAACTTCGACTGGTATCACCCGCTCCACGCCCACCGACACACGCCCGATGAGGTGCGCGGCTGGTGCGCGGCCGAGGGGCTCGCGATCGAGCACTTCGACGAGCAAGAGTCGGGGATCAGCGTTCGCGCCAAGAAGGCGGCCTGACGCCGGGCCGCCTCACGGGGCGGCGTCGAGGTCGTCGGCGGCCGGCGGCGGCTCGGGCGGCGCCTTGGCCTGCCCGCGCCGCTCGAGCAGCGCGGCCTGATCGGCGGCAGTGAGCGGGCAGCGGACCACCGCGAGCCCCCCGCGTGTCGTGCCGATGGCCGCGCAGTCGCCGCGAAGGGCGACGTCGCAGACCGCGTCCCTAGGACCGCCCTGCACACAGATCGCATCGATGGTCGCGTCCTTCGAGAGCATCGTCGCTCTCATGGAGGCGAGCGCGTCGATGCCCTGGAGAGGAGCGCTGGTCTTGATCTTGTGGCCGCCCGACTTGCCGGCCAGAAATGTCGGCCGGCAGCCGACGTACGTGAAGAACACCGGCTTCTGCACGTACACGGGCGATGGCTTCATGCCGTACGTGGCGCCCAGCTCCTCGGCGCAGTCGGTCTCGAAGAAATCCTCGTTCGGCGCAAAGCTCGCCTGGGTTTGGAACGGGGTCTTGCCCGGATCGCGGAGCCACGCAAAGCTCGAGGCGGCCGGGACGACCAGACCGAGCACGAGGAGCACGGCGACGGCCGGCGAACGCGGCCTTCGCTCGCCGTGGTTTCGCCCGACGAGCCAGGCGACGGCGAAGAGCGGCGTGACGAGCATGGCCGCGGTCACGAACCGGTGAGCCTCGACGGGCTTGGGCGGGATGTGCAACCGACCGAGGGCAAAGATGGCGATGCCGATCGTCACCACCGTGAAGGTCGCGAAGGCGAGCGCGGCACGCGTCCGTGCGTACAGGGCGCCGACGACCGCAGCGACCCCGAAGAGGACGAGCGCGGCGACGTCCTGGAAGAAGTACTTGGCCCCGTCGGGGCTCGAGAACGGGAGCGTGGGTGCGGCGAACCCCGGCGAGCGCCAGGCGGTCAGGGTCATCGACGGGCGCTGCGCGCCCGGAGCGAGCAACCCGGCGAACAAGAGGTTCGCGGCGATGATCGAGAGCGCGAGCGCCGCGAGCACGAAGGCGCCGCGAGCGCGGGTGGGGCCGAGCAGGTCGGGCTTGACGAACCAGGCGACTCCGAGCGCGACGCACAGCACGGCGCATGACGACTCGTCGGTGACCGAGAGCGCCGCGGTGAAGGCGAGCAGGAGGGCGCCGACCTCTCGCCACCGCGGCTGGTCGTCTCGGGTGTGCAGGCGAGACGCCATCGCGCCGACGAGCCCGACGATCAAGAGACCTGCCACCGAGACGTGCGGTCGAAAGCTCAGCGTGACGTAGTTGACGAAGTTGTAACCCGTCCACTGCTTGTCGTCGTCGCGGAGGAGCGCCGCCGGCCCCGTGAGCACCCAAGCGAGCGCCGCGACCGGCGGCAGGACCCAGCCGCGCGCGCCCCACGCCGCGAAGAGCAGACCCAGCGTCGCGCCCGAGAGAGCGAACATGAGATCGTGGGTGAGGCTCAGGGCGTGCGAGCTGTGGAGCGTGAGGCCCGAGAGCGATTGCAGCGAGGCGGCGAGCGCGTCGCCCGAGTAGTGGTACGCCAGCGGCCCCGTGGGGTCGTACACGTTCGCGAACGGCAGCGTCTGCGTGCGGATCGTCGGGACGAGCGAGATGTGCCAGAACCGATCCCAGATCTGGAAGCGGCGTGAGATCGTGATCGAGACCAGCGCGAGCGCCGAGGCGGAGGCGACCGCGGCCACCACCGCGCTCAGGCCGAGCTCGCGGGGCCAGGCCGGCGCGTCGCCATGGCGCACGCGCCGCACCACCCAGGCACCCGCGCCCGCCACCGCGACGCCCTTGGATACGTAGGCGGCGACCTCGAGCGTGACGATGCGCGAGAGCGCGAGCAGCAGCATCATGTCGAGCGCGACCGCGAGGGGAATGTCGACCGCGATCTGCCAGAGCGACCGATCACGCCGCGCGCGCGCGACCGACAGCGCGACGACGGGCAGCAGGTAGAGGAGGACGGCGACCGTGCTCACGTCAGGGTCTGTAGGGGAGCGTGTAGCCGTCTTTGGTGAAGGCGTGCGCGTCGAAGTAGCCGCGCAGCAGGGCGAGCTTCGCCTCGAAGATCTGGGGCTCGACGGCGGATAGGTCTTTCAGCTCGCCCGGATCGTCCGGCAGAAAATAGAGCTCCTTCGTGCCGAGGCGCCGATCGACGAGGAGCTTGTAGCCGTCGGGAAAGTACATGGCCTGGGCGTGGCGGCCCGACTCGGAGACCACCGGGCGCTCGAGGGTCACGGGCTCACCACGAAGCAGCGGGACCAGGCTCTGCCCCATGAACGTGGCGGGGGTCGGCAAGCGGTGGATGTCGAGGATCGTGGGGCCGAGATCGGCCAACGTCACGAACGCATCCACGCGTCGCGGGGTGAGGCCGGCGCCCCAGAAGACGAGCGGCACCCGGGTGAGCTCGTCGTAGAGCGAGACGGCGTGCTCGTGGGTGTCGTGCTCACCGAACGCCTCGCCGTGGTCGCCGGTCACGACGATGAGGGTCCTGGCCGCGGCGCCGCGCTGCTCGATGTCGGCGAGGATGCGACCGAGCTGGGTGTCGACGACCGCGACCTCGCGCAGGTAGCGTTCGAACGGCGTGCCCTCTTTGCCGCCGCGATCATACGGTGCATGGGGCTCGAAGTAGTGGGTGTAGAGCAAGAGCTTGCCGCTCGCCTGCTTGCCCATTCGCGTGATGAGGTGGTCGGTGATCTTGGCGGCGGGGAGGCCGACCGGCGAGCCCTTGTCGATGTACTCGGCGAAGTCGGCGGTGATGCCGAAACGCGGAGCGAACCCGGTGCCGCTCATGACGAGCGACGTGTCGACGCCGCCCTCGCCGAGCAGCCGCGGCAGGCGCGGAAACTCGTCGTTGTGGGTGTAGAGCTTCTGCCGACCGCCGCCGGTCTGCTCCGTCCAGTAGAGCTGCGAGTAGAAGCGCCCGGTGAACACGGTCACGAGGGAGGGGAC
>CALKVR010001404.1 GCA_938004815.1 uncultured Polyangiaceae bacterium
CCTGTTCGCGACGCTGATGCGTCCGGCCACGCTTCAACTCTCCGTCGACCGCTTTCACTCTTCGTCGACCACGACGGGGCCTCGGCCCGCGAGCCTCACGGGGCCATCGCCGGTCGCGCTCACCGTTCAGCACGAGGCGAAGGGGCTCCACGCCGAGCCGGCGATCGTGCGGACATCCGATCCCGGCATCGCGCCGGCGCCTGCCGCGCAAGTCGCGCCGCCCCGCCCCCCGCCGCCCGCACAAGAGCGCGCCGCCCGCCCTGCGGCCCAGCCGCCGTCGCTCGCCTCGGACTACGCCGAGACCCTCAACGTCCTGGTCAGCCTCCTCGAGAACTCACGCCAAGATCTACGCGGACACTCGGCGCTCACGGCCCGTCTCGTACGCAAGGTCGCCGACCGCATGGGCCTGCCGCCGCACCAGATCGCGGCCTATGTCGTCGCCGCGTACTTGCACGATCTGGGCAAGGCCGGCAGCTACCACCTGACGGCGCTCAACGTCGCCGAGTACGACGGCCACCGCACCGCCGCTCAAAAAGTCTTCAACGTCCCCGAGCGCTTCCTCCAGGCCGTGCAGCTTACGAGCGACACCAAGTCGGCCGTCAACGGCATGTACGAGCGGTTCGATGGTCGGGGGTTTCCGCTCGGGCTGGCCGGCAAGGACATCCCGCTCGGCGCGCGCATCCTCGCCGTTGCCGACACCTACGCCGACCTGACGCAGAACCCGCGCAACCCCGCTCGCAAGATGCTCAACGCGGGTGAGGCGATCCAGTTTCTGAGCAAGCACCGTGGCGCCATCTTCGACCCTACCGTCCTGGATCTTTTCCGGGCCGAGGTCGCGGGTGACGATCTTCGCGCCAAGATCCTCGCCGATCGCGTCAACGTGCTCGTCGTCGACACCGACGCCGCGGACACGACCGTGCTCGAGCTCAAGCTCCTCGAGGCCGGGTTCGACGTTCACATCGCGCGCACCATGCAGCAGGCCTTGCACGAGCTTCGGTCGCGGGAATTCACGGTCGTCATCAGCGAGGTCGATCTCGACACCCCCGACGCCGGCCTCACGCTGCGCAGCACGGTGGCCAGCGAAGCGATCGGCCAACAGGTCTTGGTGTGGGTCATCCACACGCGTAAGACGGACCGGCAGCTCGCCGAGATCGTCTTCGACCTCGGCGTCGACGATCTCATCTCGAAACCGTCGCCCCCCGACGTGTTCGTCACCAAGTTGCGCCAGCTCGTCGAGCGAAAGCGCGCGCGCGGCCAGGCCGCCGCGCCCGCCCCGCGTGGCGTGAGCGGCTCGCTCGCGGAGATGGCGCTCCCCGACGTCGTTCAGATCCTCTGGCATGGTCGCAAGACCTGCACGGTCAAGCTCAAGACCCCGAAGGGTGCGGGCGACATCGGGTTCGTCGACGGCCAGATCGTCGACGCGCGGCTGCCCCCGCACCGCGGTGAAGAGGCGTTCTACCGCATGCTCTCGATCAAAGAGGGCGACTTTCAGATCGATCCGCAGACCGTGCCCAAGGACAAGACGATCGACGTCTCGGTCGAGGGGCTGCTGCTCGAGGGCATGCGCAGGCTCGACGAGGGGCTCGTTTGAGAGCGGTCAGTGCGGCGCTAGCTTTCTGAAGTAGCCGTTCGAGTACTCGTTGGCGTAGAGGACTGACAGCTTCTCGGGCTTGTCGGCGAAGAACGCATCGGTCGCGCGCTTCACGCCCGGGGATTTGTAGCTGCTCTTGCCGTGCCACTGCGGCAGCACGCTCTCGTCGTAGTAGACCCCGAACATGCATACGGCTCCCGGCGACATGCGTTCGTAGACGTGCGGGAGCACGTAAGCCGTCGAGCTCTCGAGGTCGCAGTCGATGAACGCGAACGCGATCTGATCGGGCAGCTCGGACGGCACGGTGTCCTCGAAGAAACCTCGGTGAAGCCGCGCCCGCTCTTCGACGCCGGCGCGCGCGAAGTTGTCGTGAAACGCCTCGATCTGCGTCTGCATCGCGCCCGCTTCGTAGACGCCGTCTTCGCCGTCGGCGGCCGACGGAGGCGGCAGACCTTCGAAGCTGTCGTAGACGTGGAGCTCACGATGCGGCGCCATTTCGTCGAGCACCGACTGGATGACGATGGAGCTCTCGCCGGCGTTGCAGCCGAGCTCGACGAAGTCGCCGGGCACGTCGTACGCGACCACCTGGCTGGCGAGGTGAAAGAGGTTCATGCGCGCCTCGACGTTGGCCATTCGCCAAGAGAACGACGGCGGCACCACCATCCCCGGGATGCCGAGGCGGAAGAGCACGCGGTTGACGAGGCGGTGGGCCGGTCGAGGCGTGCGGTTGTCCCAGTCGAGGAGTCGCGCGATGAACGCGTTGTGCATGAGGGCCTCCGGGGTTGCTGGCCTCTCAAGCAAGCAGCGGACCTCGGCGCGCGTGCGCAAAGTACGCGGCTCGACGCGTATCTGGTGGGCCGGAGCGCACGACCGCCGCACCGCGCCCCGCGCCCCGCCACGCGACCCGTTGAACGGGGCGCCGGCGTCACCGACGATGAGTCAGGCTGAGCCACCGGCTGGCGACCTGCGCGATAAACGCCGGAAAGGGCGGCGCTTCGGCGCGGCCTGAGACTTGCTTTGACCCCGTCGCTTGCGCGGAGGTCTACATGCGCGTCGTCTTTGCGGGTCTCTTGGGTCTGGTGTCCGGTGCGGCGGCGTTCCTTTGGAGCGACGCGGCGTCCGCGTGCGGAGGCTGTTTCACCGGGCAAACCGAGTCGACGCTGGTCACGGGGCACCGGATGGCGCTCAGCGTCTCGCCGACCCAGACGACCCTCTGGGATCAGATCACGTACGACGGTGATCCGAGCGAGTTCGCCTGGGTGCTCCCGATCGCGGGGCAGGTCGACATCGGTCTCTCCTCCGACTTGCTGTTCGAGGTCCTCGAGGCCGAGACCGACGTCGTGATCAACTCGCCGCCGCTCAACTGCGGTGGCTCGGGTTGCCCCACCGAAAACAGCGCGTTCGGCGACGCGGCCGCTTCGGGGTCGGCGGGCAGCGGCGACGGTGGCGTGACCGTCATCGCGCAAGAGGTCGTCGGCCCGTACGAGACGGTGCAGCTCGAGGCGACCGATCCGAACGCGCTGACGGATTGGCTCGAGAGCCACGGCTACAACCTCCCGGCCGACGTCGAGCCGGTGGTCAGCGCGTACGTCCAAGAGGGCTTCGGCTTCCTCGCGGTTCGGTTGGTGCCGGGGCAGGGGATCAACGCGATGAAGCCGATCCGCATCACCTCACCTGGTGCGAGCCCCACGCT
>CALKVR010001405.1 GCA_938004815.1 uncultured Polyangiaceae bacterium
GTCCACGTGCAGCGCTTGCCACGAAGAGGAGTCGGTCGACCCCGCCTGGCGCGAGCGCGCGATGAGCGTGGGCCACGATCTCGCCCACCACGTCTCGGAGGGGACGACCTGCGAGTGCTGCCACCTCGGGCGTATCGAGGGCTTCGGTGAGCCGCTGGCAGAGCGCTGCCGCGACTGTCATGCCGACATTCACGTCACGATCCCCGCGATGGGGCAGAGCCACTGTCTGGCTTGCCACGATCTCGGCGCGGGCTCGGACATCCGCGAGACGGCCTGGGAGTGCTCGAAGTGCCACGACGACGGGCACGATGGCGCCCCCGTCGTCGACGTGCACGCGAGCCAGGACTGCGCCGCCTGCCATCAACCGCACGACGAGCCCTGGGTGCAGCAGGAGCTCTGCTCGAATTGCCATGGGGGCAAGGAGCACACGCTGCACGGCGACCCGTCACGCAAGCAAGAGCTCGTCTGCTCGGATTGCCACGAGCCGCACGAGGCGGCTGGTGAGGCGGCGACCCGCTGCGTGCCCTGCCATACCAAGGACGCACCGGCGACGTTCGCGACCACGCTCTTCGGAGGCCACGACGCCTGCACGAGCTGCCACGCGCCGCACGGGTTCGCCAAGGCCGAAGCGTCCACGTGCGCCACCTGTCACGCCGATCACGTGCCGGCGTCGGGGCCGAAGGAGCACGCGACCTGCACGAGCTGCCACGACACCCACGCGCCCCGCAGCGCGAGCGCCGCGAAGTGCGTCGGGTGCCACGCGACGATCGACGTCTCGCACGGCGACGGCTCGCAGGAGGCGTGCACGAGCTGCCACGATCCGCACGCGGGCGCCACCGGTCACGCGAGCGGCGCCGCGAGCTGCTCGAGCTGCCACGACAAGATCGGCGACAATGGCCGCGCGCACGCCGGCCACCTCGGATGCGAGAGCTGCCACAAGCCGCACGACTTCGACATCGAGGGGGCGCCGCTCTGCGCGAAGTGCCACGCCGAAGAGACGCGCGCCGCCGCCAACCACACCGCCTGCAGCGGGTGTCACGGTGACGCGCACACCGTGAAGTCGGGCGCTGCCTGCGCCAGCTGCCACCACGAGCAGCAGAAGGACATCGTCAAAGGCCATGGCACCTGCACGTCGTGCCACGAGGCGCATCCCGGCACTCTGCTCGCCAAGGCCACGAGCTGCACGAGCTGCCACCAAAAGCAAAGGGCGGGACCGCACGCCGCCGTCGCCGACGGCTGCGAGAGCTGCCACCGAGCCCACGGCCCCACCGGCGTCGCGCAGCCACCGGGCTGCACGAGCTGCCACGCTCTCTCGACGCAGCAGCCGGGCGGCATGCACGCGATCGCCGAGCATAGCGACTGCTCGAAGTGCCACTCCGCCCACGCCGCGCCCGATGCCAAACGCGCGACCTGCATCGGCTGCCACCAAGACCAGACCGGGCACGAGCCGAACGCGCGCGTCTGCAACGGGTGCCACACCTTCAAGGGATTTTGATCCCCGTCTGGTACCAAGCGCCTTGGTTCTTTGCTCGACTCCTGGCAGCTTTGGTCGGTCGCTCGATCTCACCAAGGACCGTATGAAAGAGACCCGTTCTCGTCTCGCGTCGCCTGCGGCGGTCGCCGCCTTCGCGCTGGCCACTGCGTTCGGCGCGCCTGGATGCGGCGACGACGGCGCGACGCCGGCAGGCTCGGGCGGCGCGCCGGGCACCACCGCCTCCAGCGGCTCGACCAGCACCGGCTCCACCAGCACCGGCCAGAGCGAGCCCGTTCCCTTCGCCGGAGACGCGCCGACCTGCGAGATCACCGACGACACGACCGCGCCCGCCGTCTGCTGTCCAGCCGACAAGCTCCGCGCGCTCCCCGCTCTCGCGAATTCGGTGCTCGATCTTTCAGACGCCGCGAGCATCGGGGATGGCACGTGCGGCAACTATTTCAGCGTGCCGGGTGAGCGGCGCGCCGTGTTGCTCTCGCAGGATCCGGCGGACTACCCGATGAAGATCGTGCTGCCGGCGCTCTCGGGCCCCGACCCCGCTTGCCTCGAGACGTGCCCCATCGACGTGGCCCAACCTCCCTACACCGCGTTCGGCGTCGCCATCGCCACCGGCGCGGAGGATGCGGGCAATCTCATCGGCGGCAACACGGGTCGCGTCCTCGCCATCTCCGTCCCGCCGCCGTGGTTCTTCGTTTCGGGCGGCTGCGGCGAGGCCTGCCCCTGGCCCTGCCTCGAGGGCTACCAAGAGTTCGGCGTTCGGTCCTGCTACACGATGTCGTACGGCGACTTCGGCTTCGCGACGGCCGACCCCAACGCGCCGTCCGTCGAGGCCGTCGTCGAGCTCCTCGATCTGAGCGGGCAGAACGCGTTCGACTTCGCCCCCGGCGGCTGCTGTCTCTACGACGGGTGAGCGGCCGGAATCAAAGAGCGGCGTCGGGGTCGCCGCCCATCGATCGCAGGTACGCGTCGTAGACGGGGATGCGCGGCGCCGTGCGCGCGACGTCGAGCAGCGCGCGGACAGCAGGTGCGTCGTCGAGCGCCGCCAGGTAGGCGTCGAGACCGCTCGGGAGGGTGACGCCGTACGTCCGAAACCGCGTGCGCATCGGGTAGTACAGGCAATCGGCGATCGAGAACCCTCCGAAGAGGAACGGGCCGCCCGAGCGATCCAGGGCCTCTGCCCAGATCTCGGCGACCCGACCGACCTCGGTCGTGGTCACGGCGTCGAGCTTCACGCCCGCCACGCGTCCGAAGAGATGACACGAGAGGTGGGTGCGGATGTTCGCGAACCCGCTGACCATCTCGCACGAGATCGCGCGCGCACGAGCGCGCGCCAGCGGATCCGCCGGCCAGAGCTTCGCGTCCGGGTATGCCTCGTTCACCCATTCACAGATCGCGAGCGACTCGTGGATCGCGGTGTCGCCGACACGGAGCACGGGGAAGAGCCCCGTCACGCTACCGAGCTTGCGCCGCGACGCGAGCGCCTCGCCCGACTTCTCCATCGCCGCGTCGGCAGGGTCGTTCGGGTTTCGCTTTCCGAGATCGAGCTCGACCGTGTCGACGACCACGTCGGCCCCGGCGTGCTTCAGCGCGAGCCAGGGGCGCATCGACCACGACGAGTACCGGAGGCTCAGGACCGACAGGCGCAGGGTCGACATGGTCGCTGCCTAGCATGACCGTGCTCGGGCAGGCCGGATCGCGGCGCGCCCCGCGCTAGGATGCGCGCGTGTCAGCAGCAGCCCTCGACGGTGTTCGTGTGCTCGAGCTCGGCTCGCTCATCGCGGGGCCCTACGC
>CALKVR010001406.1 GCA_938004815.1 uncultured Polyangiaceae bacterium
GCGAACCGCACCGGTCCCGTCGGTCCGATCCCGCGGCACGCCCTGCCCTTCGACGAGCCGAGCACGGCCGGAACGATCCCTGCACCTCAAACGGTCGCCGCCCCGGCGACGACGCCCGATCCCCCGCCACGCCAGCGCTGGTCGACCATCGTCGCCGACGTGAGCGACCTGAAGCACGCGATGCCCTTCAAGAAGGCCGAGCCGGGCGCGCCGCCGCCGGGCGCGCCGCCGCCGGCCGCGCCGCCGCCGGCCCCGCCTGCCCACGCGCCGCCCCCTCCGGCCGGCAGGGCCGCGTCGTCTGGTGCGTCCTCTCTGGCTACGACACCGGCGAAGTCGAGCCTCGGCTCGACGATGTCGAGCAACGACGAGCCGCGGACACGCGAGATCCTCCCGTTCGCCGCCAGGGGTGCGGCGCCGCAGCCGCCCCCCGCGATCCCGGCGCCGAAGCCGTCACACCCGCAGGCGCCGCACCCGCAAGCCCCGCCGCCGATCGCCGCGCTGCCGATCACCGGCAAGCGGAACCTCGCCGCGACGATGATGATCGATCCGAGCGAGCTCGATGAGCCCGCGCTGCCGTTCGCCGGTGCCGCGGGTCGGATGACGCCGCAGCCGTTCCCGGCCGCCGGCCGCGCCAAGACGCAGCCGGTCGATCCGCCCGCGCCCCCCGCCACCGCGCGCGCGCCCGGCAGCGACGACGACGACGACGAGCCGCGAACCAAAGCGCTCGACCCCGACGCCGTGCGCGCTGCCATCGCCGCCGCCACGCCGTTCCGCGACAATTCGCCCGCTCGGCCCGGCGGCGGCTCGCCCAAGACCTCCGCAGCAGGCCGGCCTCGGCACGACCGCAGCCTCGGGCGGGCCGGCGACCGCGCGCGTGCCCAAACGGTTCAGCATCAACGTCTTCGCGTCGCTCACGGCCGAGATCGCCGAACAGCCGGCAGAGGTCGACGCGATCCGGCGCAAGTACGGCATCAGCGAGGCCGAGCACCACGAAGAGTCGCAGCGCTGGACGGACGACTTCGCCACCAACGACGAGCTTCGCAAGCGCTACCTCGGGATCGTGCAGCGCTACCGCGGCTACCTGAAAACCCGTCGGTGAACGGCAGGCGGCGCTCGCGTCGGCGGGCGAACCTGTTAGCCTTTCACGCCGAGGGTCCATGGCAGAGCGTCCTGTCCACTTCGAGCTGCGAGGCGAAGGCTTGCCCGCAGATGTGCAGCCCACCAACTTCGACATCCGTGAGGCGCTCTCCCTGCCCTTCACCCTGACGGTCGAGTTTGCGACCGCCGACGCCACGTTCCGCGTCGGCGATCTCCTGCGCAAGGGGCTGACGCTCCTGGTGGTCGACGCCCAGCGCGGTCGCCACCGCTCCTACTCCGGCGTGTGTGAAGAGGCCGAGTTCGTCCACCACACCGGCACCCAGTTCGTGTTTCGCATCCGGGTTCGCCCGCCGATCGCCGCGCTCGCCCACCGCGAAGACCTGCGCATCTACCAGGACAAGGGCGTCGTCGACGTCGTCAAAGAGCTCATCGCCGCCGGGGGCGTCGACAAGGTCGAGTGGCGCCTCGAGGGCACGTACCCACCTCGCGAGATCATCATCCAATACCGCGAGACCGAGCTGAACTTCATCCATCGGCTCCTCGCCGACGAGGGGATCTTTTATTTCTTCATCCACGCCGAGGGCGAGACCACCATGGTGTTCGCCGACTCGACGAACGCCATGGTCGAGGAGACCGAGGTGCCGGTCGTGCTTGCGCTCTCGCAAGGGATTCCTGGCTCCGATCCTGCGAGAGGCGTCTCGTTCACGAGGCGGTTGCGCACCTCCAGCGTGCGCCTGCGCGACTACGACTTCGAGAAGCCTCAATCGAAGCCCAACGCGGGGCAGGGCGCCGAGTCGTCCTGGCCGATGTCGTATTACGAGTACCCCGGGCTCTTCACGAAGGCCGCTGACGGCCAGCGCCGCGCCGGCGCGCGCCTGCGCGAGCTCCGCGCCGACGCCGACGAGCTCACGATGACCACCGGCGCCATGAACCTCGAGGTCGGAAAATCGTTCCAGGTAGCGGGGGCGGCGCAAGAGCTCCACAACGGCAAGTTCGTCTGCCTCGAGCTCAGCTCACGCGGGTCTCAAACCCAGGAGGGCTCGAAAGCGGAATCGAAGATCGAAACGACCCTCGTAGCCCAGCCCGAGGGCGCGTCGTTCTCGGCCCCGCGCCGCGCCAAGCGCCCGAAGATCGTCGGCATTCATACTGCCGTCGTCACGGGCCCGACCCAAGGTGAAGAAGAGATCCATTGCGACAAGTACGGTCGCATCAAGGTCCGGTTCCGATGGGATCGCGTCGGCCAGTACGACGACAAGTCGAGCTGCTGGTTGCGCGTGACCCAGCCTCCGCTCGGTGGGCAGATCATCATCCCCCGGGTCGGGTGGGAGGTCGCGGTCGCCTTCTTGGACGGCGACCCGGATCGCCCATTCGTGTTGGGCCGCCTCTACAACGCCGAGCGCGTGCCCCCGATGGGTCTGCCCGGCTCCAAGACGTTCGGCACACTGAAGAGCGCGTCGTCGCCGGGGGGCGCCGGCGCGAACGAGATCAGCCTGGGCGACTCGGGCGGGAGCCAAGGCTTCGGCATGACGAGCCAGAAGGACCTGAACGTCAACGTCAAGAACGACCAGAACGAGACCGTGGGGGCCAACGAGACCACCGACATCAAGGTGAACGCCAGCCACAAGGTCGGGGCCAACCAGACGGTCAGCGTCGGCGGCAACCAAGAGGTGAATGTCGGATCGGTGGGCTCGGCCAAGGTCGGCGGAGACCAATCCGTCACCGTCGGCGGCAATTTCACCGACAACGCCATCTCGAATTACGTCGAGAACATCGGGGCCAGCCGGTCCGAATAGATCGGCGGCAACATGAC